>JAVBJR010000959.1:0-29509 GCA_031546965.1 Dysgonomonas sp. | reverse complement strand
TAGAATATCGGAGAGTAAATGGGAACAACGACCCTCAACTCGAGGATCTGTGACTTGTCTAAAATAATGAGAGATATCTTGGTTCATAAACCCAAAGATAATCCATTATCTATAAACAAGATTTTGATGCGTTTGCCCTATTTATTGGGTTGCAAAACGGATATTTATTATAACTTTATTGATGATAAACTCTAATACAAACTTAATGGTTTGCACTTGAACTGTCAGATCAAATCGAAACTATTTCAATAAATAGTGAGGTTTTCATAAAAGTTTTTAATATTATTGTATCGTAAGTTGAGTACAGTATTCTACCCAATTATCCAATAAAGCCTTCATAGAAGGCAATACGATATTAGCGCCTGCATCCCACAATACTTTTTTGTCCAATGGTCCGGTATTTATGGCAATGGTAAAAATGCCGGCGGCAACCGCAGACTCCACTCCCATAGGTGCATTTTCTACTACAATTGCCTGATTGGGTTTCAAATTATTCCCTTTTTCTAACCCCATAAGGTAAGGTTCGGGGTGTGGTTTACCATGCTTCACATCAAAAGCCGTAACCATTTTATTTGTTTGAAATATATGAGGGAAATTCTCATCTAATTTACCCAATAACGATGGTTGACCCGATCCTGTCACCAAAATACAATCTAAACCTTTACCTTTTACTGCCCGAAGCATTTCAGGGGCATAAGGTATTGTATCTCCTTCATTATAAAGCGTAAATAGTTCAGATTTTCTTTTATAAATCCGTTGTTTCTCTTCCTCTGTTGCTGCCCTGCCATAAGTTCTCTCAATCAATAGATTAATAGTGCTGCCACCAGTACGCCCCTCATGCAGGTAAAACTCTTCCGGAGTAGAGGCGATCCCTTCCTCTGTCATTGTCTGATACCACGATTTAGAATGGTACTTCATTGAATCATAAAGAACTCCATCCATATCGAAAAGGACAGCTTTGATATCAAAATTACTATAATTGTGTTTTTTTAGATATTCTTGAAATTCGACAGTCATTTTTTCTTTTTTTTGCAAAGGTACAGTTTTTATGTTTGTTGCCTAAGTACATGACAAAAATTTAAATATCTCTATACTGTCTTTATTTTCAGCATTTAATTTCTTCATTTTTGTGAGGTATAAATACTTTGAAGTTATTACGTATACGGATATAATACTTTATCTCCATGTGGTTTAGGTAATCTAACCATTTAGACCCTACCAACTCTCTGTCGGCACTTAGTGATTCAATACAATCTCTCCCGAACAGGTTAATGAATCTCTCTAGTAGATCAATCCTTTGCTTACTATTTGAATTTCCTTTTTTTTGAAGCATCGAAAATAGTAATGGAAAAGCCACCCCTTGATAAACAACTCCAATCATAAAGATATTAAATATCTGTACTTCCGAATTGCCAGTTGGTTCTGTCGATTGTCAGGCTGACTTTGTCTTTATCAGGTAAAAGATTGAATATGAGTCTGGCTATCAAATTAGAATCCAGAATAAAAAATGCGAGGAAACGTTGAAGCCTTCGTAAGCTAGAACTTGCATGAACAGGAGAGTCGAAAGCATTTGCCAGTTTTTCCAAAGTCACTGTTTGTACTTTGCATAAAGCCATAATAAAATGAGCCATTAGCTTTATTCTTGCCAAATTGATTTTTGTCCCCAAATGGGATTGTAATATTGAAGTAAGTTCATTACTATTGAGGGAGACCTTGGTTTGCATATCGTAAATAAAACCAGGAAGTTTTCTTTACAAGATACTAAAAATCAAGGTCTTATTCAAATAAAACACTGCCTAAATTTACTGATAATCAATGTGTTATTGATTTTTGTCATGTACTAAAAGTAAAGATACTAATTATTTATTGGGTTTCAAAACGGATATTCATTTCTTTTAAAGATGTAATAGAACATCTCAATTTAAAAACCTTACAGATGTTTGCAAGGTTTGGATTGAATGGTTTGATAGATAATACTCTTAAAAATGCACCTAAAAGAAGGGTTATGTGAGATTTTGATAAACTAATCAAGAAAGCCTTAGATTATAACCCAAAACAGAAAGAAAAATAGAAGGGATGTTTTTAGCATCCCTTTTCAATTAACATATTTGGTGTAAAATGGTATATCATTACTTTAAATAAAATCATATAGTTTCAACTACTGATTCGCATAATTTTATAAAAATGAATGTATATTTGCAAACGGTTATGAATACATTTATAATAAGCATGGGATCTAACGAAAACAGGGCAGAAAACATGTCCCGTTGCCGTTATCTGCTTAGTGAGATTTATCCCGATGCCGTATTTTCGGATATGATAGGTACAGAGCCTTTTGGCGAGACTTATCAGTCGGCTTTTTACAATCAGTTGGCACTAGTTCATTCCGAAGATGATGAGTTAATCATCATTGATAAACTAAAAAAAATAGAACAAGAAATAGGACGACAACCCGAAGAAAAATCAAAAGGTATAATAAAAATAGATGTAGATCTGTTGGTTGTAAATGGAAATGTTGTCAAGCCCGAAGATTTCGAGCGTCCTTATATAAATGACCTTTTTAATAATTTAAACAAAAAGGTTGACTTTATTTAGTCAACCCATTCTTTTTCATTTCTTTATATTCGTCTGCAGCAATACATAATTCGTTATACCACGCATCTCCGAATTTACGGATAAGAGGTTCTTTAAGAAACTGATAGATTCGTAACCCCTCTTTGTCTCCAAGTAATACAGCCGCTTTGCAAATTCTCCATCTGTGATAATTGACCGCTGTAAATTCTCTGAATTTTTCTAATCTGATAGGGTACAGGTGGCAAGAAATAGGCTTGTAAAAATCGGTTTTGCCCTCTCTGTAAGCTTTTTCGATAGCGCATTTGCAGATACCTTTTTCATCGTAATAAGTAAATACACAATCTTTTCCGTTTACAATGGCAGTTACCATATCTCCGTCTCTATCTTGGTATGCAACTCCTTGTTTATTAATAATATCTTGAGCTTTGGGCGATAAATCGTCCCAAATGAGAGGTAATATTTTTTCGATAATTTCAACCTCTTTATTTTCAAGAGGTGCTCCCGATTCGCCTTCTACGCAACATTCTCCTTTACAAGCTGATAGGTCGCAGAGAAAGTTTTCTTCTATAATGTCTAATGCTACTATGGCATCATCTATTTGTATCATTCTATTGTTTTAGTTGAAAGTGCAAAGGTAATCAATTTATATAAGTTTTGCTAAACGCTATTTATGTCTTTTACAACCTGTTATTTTTTTGTAGCTTTGTGAGTGTGGGGGGCGTATTGCATGCGCCCGAAAACAAAAAGAAACTTGATTACACGGGCGTATGCAATACGCCACTACAGCGAAAATAAATAATTAACTATGAAAATAGACGTTTGTTTTTCTCCGATTCTATATCCCTATTATATAGAGAATAACGATACTGTTGTGGTAGTAGTCGATATTTTTAGAGCAACCACTACTATGTGTATGGCTTTGCATAACGGAGCAGCAAGCATTATGCCTGTGGCTACGATAGAAGAAGCGAGGCTCTATAAACAACAAGGCTATTTGGTGGGAGGAGAAAGAAATGTTGTTAAATTAGAATTTGGTGATTTTGGGAATACTCCTTCCGAGTACATCAGAGAAAAGGTGGAGGGAAAAGACGTTGTGATTTCAACAACCAATGGTACGCATGCTATTGACATGGCAGAAAATTGTGCTTGTTTGGTAATAGGTTCGTTTTCGAACATTTCGACAGTTGCCGATTTTTGTCTTTCGCAAAAGAAAGATGTTTTAGTTCTTTGTGCCGGTTGGAAAGACAAATTTAATCTCGAAGATAGTCTTTTTGGAGGTGCTTTGGCTGAACAATTGGTCGAAAAAGGACGTTATAATGCCAACTTCGATGCTTCGAGCATAGTTTTATCTATGTGGAAAGAGGCAAAACCCGATATTTTGACTTATATACAAAAAGGTGAGCATATGAAACGACTTGAGAAACATGGGCTTCTGGATGTTGCCGGTTTTTGTTTGCAAGCTGATACAACTCAAGTTCTGCCCATTTACAATAAAAACACGAAAAAGATAACGCTACTATAACCAAATATAATTCTTTTATATAACTTTGACAAATAAAACAAATATTTAATAAAGAAAAATAATTAGCTAAAATCATGGTATTTAGGTTTTTAATGTTGTCAGATGAAGTGGAGGATTTCAAAAGGGAAATTCAGATAGATGCTGATGCAACTTTTTTGGACTTACATAACGCAATTCTTGCCTCGGTAAACTACAAGGAAGGTGAAATGTCTTCATTCTTTATTTGTAGTGATAACTGGGAAAAAGAGCGCGAAATAACTTTGACCGAAATGGATACAAGTTCGGAAGAAGACTCCTATATAATGGAAGATTCTGTATTGAATGATTTTCTTGAAGACGAAAAGCAAAAACTGATGTATGTTTTTGACTACATGACCGAACGATCTTTTTTTATTGAATTGAGAGAGATTATTACAGGAAAAGATTTAGATACAGCTATTTGTACCATATCTAAGGGTGAAGCTCCGGCTCAATTTATAGATTTTGAGGATTTTGAAATAAAAAGTACAGTTTTAGAGACCGGTGAGAATTTTTACGGTGATGAAGGTTACGATCTGGACGAATTGGATGCCGAAGGGTTTGATGGTTTAGAAGATACATTACCTGCATCGGACGGCGAGAATTTTTAATGAAAAAACTTCTTGTTTTATTAGGACCAACCGGAGTTGGTAAAACCGAATTAAGCGTGAGTTTGGCTGAATATTGGAATTGTCCGATCATTTCAGCAGACTCACGTCAATTATATAAAGACCTCTTGATAGGGACTGCTGCACCCACCGAAAGCCAATTGCTGCGTGTGCCACATTATATGGTAGGTACTCTCGGAATCGAAGATTATTACAGTGCCAGCGAGTTTGAGACAGATGCTCTTAAAATAATAGATGAATTGCATCAAACGATTGATATTCTGATTGTAACGGGTGGGTCGATGATGTATATAGATGCCCTCTGCAAGGGAATTGACGAAGTTCCTACTATAGATGACAGTCTGCGTAAAGAACTTTATGACCGTTTCGAAAGAGAGGGCTTAGAACCTATCCGCTCTCAATTAAAAATATTAGACCCTGTTTTTTATGATCAAGTAGATCTCAAAAATCACAAACGGGTTATTCATGCGCTCGAAGTCTGTTTGATGTCGGGCAAGCCTTACTCTTCTTTCCGCACCAATACTGCAAAACAACGTCCTTTCGAAATTATTAAAATTGGTTTGATGAGGGATAGAGAGCAGCTTTATCAGAGAATAAATTCTCGTGTTGACCAAATGATGGAAGATGGCTTATTGGCTGAAGCGGAACGATTTTACCCTTTTCGATCAAACAATTCCCTAAACACGGTTGGGTATAAAGAGCTATTTAAGTATTTGGATGGTGAATGGACTTTGGATTTTGCCATCGAGAAAATAAAGCAAAACACACGAATTTATTCTCGAAAACAGATGACTTGGTTCAAAAGAGACATGGGTATCAACTGGATTAATTTGTCTCATGTTTCGCAGGATAATGTCCTATATGAAATTAAGCAAAGGTTCTAAAATACAGGCAGATCGTAAGCCCTGAATATTTGCTCCGCTTTTTCTATTTGTTCTGCAGTTGGCGGATCAATCCCTTTCAATCGGTAATCTTCGTTTAATTGCTCCCATTTATGTGTACCCATTTGGTGAAAAGGCAAGATATCAACCCGCTCCACATTATCGAATTTGGAGATGTAATCAGCCCAATCTTTTAAATCCTGCTCATCATCCGAATAGCCCGGAACCAGTACATAACGCAGCCACACCGGTTTATCTATTTCACGCAGGTGTTCCATAAAATGTAGAGTCGGTTGCAACGATTTTCCTGTTAGTTGAAAATACTTTTGAGGATTTATATGCTTTATATCCAATAGCACTAGATCAGTATAATAGAGTGCTTCTTGTATGTCGTAATTCAATAAAAAGCCCGAAGTATCTATTGCTGTATGGATATCTTCTTCCTTACACAGTTTGAAAAGTTCTAATATAAATTGGGGTTGCAAAAGGGGTTCGCCCCCCGAAATGGTTACTCCTCCACGCACAAAAGCTTTTACCTTTTGTATTTCTTCAAAAGCTTCCTGTGGGGTTAATTTATACTTGGCATTGTTCATCTTCCAAGTATCCGGATTGTGACAATATAAGCAACGTAGCGGACAGCCTTGCATAAAAATTGCAAAACGAATACCGGGTCCATCCTTAGTCCCGAAGCTCTCAAAAGAATGAACAAATCCTTTCATAATTTACAGTTTACAAGTTATAAGTAAACAAGTTTACAAGTCGTATTGTTTACTTGCCCACCCGTTAACTCGTTAACATGTATACTAGTCTATTGGTTAATTAGTTAATATATCAAAACACTGTTGTGATGGTTCTATCAATCACATCCAACTGTTGTTCCCTGGTCAATTTTATGAAATTTACCGCATAACCCGACACCCGGATAGTGAGTTGAGGATACTTTTCGGGGCTTTCCATAGCATCTATTAAAAGCTCTCTATTGAAAACATTTATGTTTAGATGATGTCCCGAATTGTGAAAATATCCATCTAATAATCCCGATAAATTCTTGGATTTTTCTTCCATATTTTTACCCAACGTGTTGGGAGTGATAGCAAAGGTGTACGAAATACCATCGTTGGCATGTTCAAACGGAAGCTTAGAAACCGATGATAGAGAGGCAACTGCCCCTTTGGTATCGCGTCCGTGCATAGGGTTTGCACCCGGAGCAAAAGGTGTACCTGCACGACGTCCATCGGGAGTATTGCCTGTTTTTTTGCCATACACCACATTCGATGTAATGGTCAATACCGACTGTGTAGGTACCGCATTTTTATACATTTTATGTTTGCGAATCTTATTCATAAACTTTTCTACAATCTGAACTGCAAAAGTGTCCGTTTGGTCGTCGTTATTACCAAAAGGTATATAATCTTTTTCGACCACATAGTCTACGGCATCGCCTTCCTTATCACGGATAATGCGTACTTTTCCATATTTTATGGCAGCAAAAGAATCTGCTATAATAGATAACCCCGAAACTCCAAAGGCTTGTGTACGAACAATATCCACATCATGTAGAGCCATTTCTAAAGCTTCGTACGAATATTTGTCGTGCATAAAATGAATAATATTCAGAGCCTTTACGTAAGTTTCTGTAACCCAGTCTAAAATGAGGTCAAATTTGTTCCAAACTTCGTCAAATTCGAGATATTCTCCCTCCACTTTTTCGTATGTGGTGGGAGTAACTTGTGCTTTGGTTTGCTCGTCCTTACCACCATTAATGGTATATAGAAGTGCTTTGGGAAGATTAGCCCTTGCTCCGAAAAACTGCATTTGCTTGCCTATTTCCATCGGCGAAACACAACAGGCAATACCATAATCGTCACCTAGTTGAGGTCTCATCAAATCGTCATTCTCGTATTGAAGAGATGACGTGTCGATAGATACTTTCGAGCAATAGTGCTTCCAATTATCGGGTAGGTTTTCGCTCCATAAAACAGTCAAATTAGGCTCTGGAGCAGATCCTAAATTATATAAAGTGTGAAGCATGCGGTAACTGTTTTTAGTAACCAACGATTTGCCCGTATTTGTCATTCCTGCCAAAGATTCAGTTACCCAAACAGGGTCGCCCGAGAATAACTCATCGTATTCGGGTGTGCGGAGGAAACGAACAATGCGAAGCTTCATCACAAAATGATCAATAAGTTCCTGTGCTTCTTTTTCGGTGATAACACTGTTTTTCAAGTCCCTTTCGATATAAATATCCAAGAAAGTGCTTACACGACCCAGGCTCATTGCAGCCCCGTTTTGATCCTTTATTGCTCCTAGATAGCCGAAATATGTCCATTGAATAGCTTCTTGGGCAGTTTTAGCCGGTTGAGAGATATCAAATCCGTAAGATGCAGCCATTCTTTTCAAGGCTTTCAGAGCTAAGATTTGCGAACTGAGCTCTTCTCGCAAACGGATCAAATCGTCTGTCATTTCGGTTGGGTCACATTCCTGAAACCTGTCTTGACGTTCGGTAATCAGTCTGTCTGTACCATATAAGGCGATGCGGCGGTAGTCGCCTATGATGCGTCCACGCCCGTAAGCATCCGGTAATCCGGTCAGAAGCCCATTGCTTCGAGCCTTTCGTATACTGTCGGTGTATGCCGAGAATACACCTTCGTTATGAGTTCTTCGGTATTTGGTGAAAATTTCGGCAGTAGTATCATCTAGTTTATAGCCGTATTCTTCTAAGCTTTGTTGAACCATGCGAAGACCTCCATTCGGGAATATGGCTCGTTTCAAGGGTCTGTCGGTTTGTACGCCTACTATTTTTTCTAAATCTTTGTCTATGTATCCGGCTCCGTAAGTATCTATTTGGGAGGGTAATCGGGTTTCTGCATCATAAATGCCTTTCTCTTTTTCGTGAACGAACATTTCGCTAAGCTTATTCCACAATTGAGTTGTAGCTTCGGTAGGAGTTTCTAGAAATGTTTCGTTTCCGGTATATTCGGTATAATTTTCAAGAATAAAATCATTTAAGTCGATTTTTTCTTGCCATTTATTCCCTTTAAAACCTTTATATGCTTCCATTTTAAATATTGTATTGTATATTGAAATCCGTTTTATGACACCAAAATATATTACAAATGTAGGTACTTTTATTTACATGTTCCCTCTGTTTTTTATTAATTAAAACTATATAATTAGGTGTTTTATAGATTTTATCTTCTTTGATAAGTGGGTGTGCTTCATTTGTTGGTTCGGGTAAAATTTTCCTTTAAAATGAGCCAGTATTATTGCTGTCAAATCATTACTTTTGCTGACAGTAGGGGCTGGGCTTTGCCCTGCCCGTAAAATAGTAGTATTGGCATGTGGCAGGGCAGAGCCCAGCCCCCTACAAAGGGCTATCAGAAATATTCAAAAGATATAGATATGAAAATAATAAAAATACTTATCGTTTTATTGTTTAGCAGTATTTTACAAATTTATTCTCAATCAGAAAAAGTACAAGTAGGAGCAGAGTCTACCAAAGAATACTTTCCATTGTTAAAGGATAAGCGTGTATCCATCATGTCCAACAATACGGGTATGGTTGGCAATCAGCATGTTGTTGATTTATTGGTGAAAAATAAAATAAATGTAGTAGCCATATTTTCGCCCGAACATGGTTTTAGAGGAAATGCCGATGCCGGCGAACATGTATCGAGTTCGGTAGACGAAAAAACGGGTGTACCTATCCGCTCGTTGTATGACGGGGATGCCGGAAAACCCAGCAAAGAATCGATGGCTCTTTTCGATATTATGGTTATAGATATTCAAGATGTTGGCTTGCGTTTTTATACTTATTATATTACTATGGCTAAGTTGATGGATGTTTGTGCCGAATATAATAAGAAAATGATTATTTTGGATAGACCCAATCCTAACGGACATTATGTAGATGGTCCGATATTGGATATGAAATATAAATCGGGAGTGGGGTGGCTTCCTATCCCTGTGGTGCATGGGATGACATTGGGAGAATTGGCTTTGATGATAAATGGCGAAAAATGGCTTCCTCAATCAAGAGTGTGTGATATAACCGTAATCAGATGTAAAAATTATACTCATAAAACGCTGTATCAATTGCCGATAGCTCCGTCTCCAAACCTTCCGGATATGAAGTCTATATACTTGTATCCTTCGACCTGTTTGTTTGAAGGTACACCTGTAAGTTTGGGACGAGGTACTTCATTTCCCTTCGAAGTGTATGGTCATCCCAAAATGAAAGGCTATACATTTTCGTTCACACCCCGAAGTATCAAGGGTGCAAAAAATCCCCCACAGTTAAACCGATTATGTTATGGGGTTGATTTGAGAAATGTACCGAATGAAGTTATCTTCAAAAATGGATTCGATCTCTCATACATCACAGATGCTTATAAAAATTTGAGTTTAGGTGATCAATTTTTCAGCCCTTTCTTCGAGAAATTGGTAGGTGTTGACTACATTCGAAAAATGATAATAGAAGGAAAATCAGTCCAAGAAATAAAAGAAATGTGGAAGGGTGATGTTGCCAAATTTAAAAAGCAACGCGCTCCGTATTTGTTGTATGAGGAATGATAAACACACCTCCCCTCTTATCCCCTCCAAAAGAGGGGAAGGTTCCTCCCCTTTGGGTAGGCTAGGTGGGGTGGTTTAAAAAAACAAACCAAATGAATCCTATATTAGTATTACTCACTATTGCTTCCTACTTTGTTGTGCTTTTCGGAATATCCTATTTTGCAGGACGTAGAGCCGATAATCAGGGCTTTTTTACGGGTAATCGCAAATCGTCGTGGTACGTGGTTGCCTTTGCAATGATAGGGTCGGCTATTTCGGGAGTAACCTTTGTGTCTGTACCCGGAATGGTGGCAACAAGTGGTTTTGCTTACCTGCAAATGGTGATGGGGTTTGTAGTCGGACAATGTATCATTGCCTTTGTGTTGATACCTCTTTTCTATAAGATGAATCTTACTTCCATCTACGAATATTTGGAAACCCGATTTGGCATGTCAACCTATAAAACGGGTGCATGGTTTTTCTTTATATCCAAGATGTTGGGTGCTGCTGTACGCCTGTTCTTAGTGTGTTTGGTATTGCAGTTTTTAGTTTTTGAGCCTTTTGGTTTATCTTTTATGGTGAATGTACTGTTTACTGTGGGTTTGGTGTGGCTCTACACATTCAAGGGGGGAGTAAAATCGTTGATATGGACTGATTCTTTGAAAACTTTTTGTCTTATTTTTTCTGTAGGACTTTGCATTTACTACATTGCTTCTAATCTAGGGCTCAACTTTTCGAGTACAATGTCTACTATTTATGATCACGGCTATTCTAAAATATTCTTTTTTGATGATGTAAATGACAAACGTTTCTTCTTCAAGCAGTTTCTTGCCGGAATATTTACGGTGATTGCTACCACCGGACTCGACCAAGATATGATGCAAAAAACATTGAGTTGCAAAAATTACAAAGACTCGCAAAAGAACATGGTTACTAGTGGAGTGTTACAACTCTTTATTATACTTCTATTCCTTATGTTGGGAGTTTTACTTTATACATTTGCAACACAAAATAATTTAGCTTTGCCAACTAAGAGCGATCAATTGTTTCCTATGTTGGCAACCAAAGGGTATTTTCCCATTATTGTAGGAATACTGTTTGTGATAGGTCTTATTTCGGCAGCTTATGCAGCAGCAGGTTCGGCACTTACAGCATTGACAACCTCATTTACGGTAGATATATTGGAAAGCCCGAAGACGAAAACCGAAGACGAGGTAGCCTCTATCCGTAACAAAGTGCATGTGGGTATGGCTGCCGTGATGGGTATTGTAATCGTCATAATTAATGTCTTGAATAACACCTCTGTTATAGATGCTGTTTATATTCTTGCCAGCTATACTTACGGTCCTATTTTGGGACTTTTTGTATTTGGTATTTGCACTAAAAAGGTAGTGAAAGACAAGTACATTCCTCTAGTAGCTATTGCTGCACCTATTCTTTGTTTTATTGTTGACAAAAATTCTAAGGAATGGTTCAATGGGTATCAATTTAGCTACGAACTACTTATAATGAACGCTTTCTTTACTTTTGTAGGGCTTTTGCTATTGGTAAGAAAAAAAATACAAAATTATAAGTAAAAAGATATGCTTGTTAGGCATTGACTATTTAACAAAGAGAAGCCTTGAATCACAATGTCGATTCGAGGCTTTTTTGTATTTTTGTTCCTTAGTAACAAGAAAAAAAAATTGAGACCAACAATAGATACATCCAATCCCGAATTTAAGAATGCACTCGATTTAATTACGCGTACCCGTCAATCTGTATTTTTGACAGGCAAGGCAGGCACCGGAAAATCGACATTCTTGAAGCATCTGTGCGAGATTACGAAAAAAAAATACGTAGTGCTTGCTCCTACCGGTATTGCGGCGATA
Organism: Dysgonomonas sp.; assembly: GCA_031546965.1. Lineage (GTDB taxonomy): Bacteria > Bacteroidota > Bacteroidia > Bacteroidales > Dysgonomonadaceae > Dysgonomonas_A. The sequence goes on along the minus strand of JAVBJR010000959.1, from coordinate 17,463 downwards.
AATGCCAATGGATCTACTATTCATTCGTTTTTCAAGTTGCCATTTCGCCCGATGTTGTTGGACGATCAGGACTTAAGTTTGGTAAATGGTCGTATATTCGAATTTTTCAAGTATAAAAAAGATCATCGAAAACTCATTCAGGAGGTCGAACTTATTATTATTGATGAGATTTCGATGGTGCGTGCCGATATGATCGATTGCATCGACCGCATTTTGCGTGTGTATTCCAACAATATGCGTACTCCGTTTGGTGGTAAGCAATTGGTTTTTGTTGGCGATGTGTTTCAGCTAGAGCCTGTTGTAACAAATGATTCTAAAGATATATTAAGCAGGTTTTATCCCAACCCCTATTTTTTTTCAGCTAAAGTATTTTCAGAAGCTAAACTTGTACCTATTGAATTTACTAAAATATACAGGCAAACCGATCGTGTTTTTATTTCTATTCTCGATAAAATTAGAACGGGTGTAGTGGGATCGGCAGAAATGCAAACTTTGAATACCAGGTTCGATTCATCGTTTAATCCATCGGAAGACGAGATGTACATCACTCTTGCTACCCGTCGCGATAATGTGGATTACATCAACGAAAAGAAAATGATGGAATTGGAGTCTCCCGAATTTATCAGCAATGGTAAAATTGACGGCGATTTTCCCGAATCGAGCTTACCCACATCCGAAAAACTCCTTCTGAAAGAACATGCACAGGTCATGTTTATCCGAAACGATTTGCAATGGCCTCGTCGTTGGGTGAACGGTACATTGGGGGTCGTTTCTAATATTGACGACATGGGCAATGTATACGTGATATTGGAAGATGGCAAAGAGGTATTGGTCGACCTCGAAACATGGCGAAACTACCGGTACAAGTATAACGAAGAGGAAAAGAAAATAGAGGAAGAAATTATCGGAACTTTCACCCAATTGCCTTTGAAAGCGGCGTGGGCTATAACTGTACATAAAAGTCAAGGGTTGACCTTCAGCCGTGTTATTGTAGATTTCAATGGAGGAGTATTTGCAGGCGGACAGGCTTATGTAGCCCTAAGTAGGTGTACTTCGTTGGAAGGAATGGTTTTACGGAAAATGATCAGTAGGTCGGATGTATTTGTACGTCCCGAAATTATAGAATTTAGCCGTCAGTTCAACAATCAGCAATTGATCGAAAAAGCTTTGAAAGAATCGGGTGCTGATTATCTTTATTCTAAAACAATAAAAGAATTTGATGAGGGTAATTTTGAGGAATGTGTCGAAACATTCTTTAAAGCAATACGTGCCCGTTATGATATAGAGAAGCCGTTGTCTAAGCGCTTCATCCGCCGAAAATTGAATATTATAAATGAACTGGAACAACAAAATAAGCTATTAATCAGTAAAATGCTCGAACAGCGAACAGCTCTCCGTAAGTATGCCGAAGAGTATTATTTGTTGGGAAATGAGTGTATAGTCTCGTATAAAGATACGAGAGCGGCATTAGCCAATTTCAATAAAGCACTCGATTTAGATCCTCATTATGTAGATGCGTGGATACGAAAAGGTGTTACCTTGTACGATTTGAATGATTATTACGAAGCTGATGTTTGTTTTAACAAAGCCGTAACGCTTAGTCCATTGTCGTTTAAAGCCCTGTATAATAGAGGAAAAAACAGGATAGCCATGCAAGAGTACGAATTGGCTATTACCGATTTGGAGAGGGCATCTACCGTAAAAACCGACCATGCACCTTGCCATGAATATTTGGCTCAATGTTATGCGGGTATCGGTAACAAAGAATTGGCTCAAAGACACCTAATGATTGCCCGAGAAATAAAAGGATTAGATACTGATGAGGATTAAGCTTTCGCTTTATCGTTTTTTGATAACACATCTCATATAAAATATACTCTATGGAATTAACATATCAACAGAATTGTATAAATATAGAATGGGGAAAAATTCCTGAATTATTAGGTAAGGCAGGAATGTCATTTGTAGATATGGCTAAACACCGTCTCTCATTTGAAAATAGTTATGCCGTAGTTTTTGTATTCGATAAAAAACAGCTGATAGGCTTTGGTCGAAGCATTTCGGATGGAGTTCGTCAGTCAGCTTTATATGATATAGTTGTTGAGTCGTCATATCAAGGTAATGGTATTGGTTACAAAATCGTGAATCTTCTTTTGAAAGCAACACCCGATTGCAACTTTGTTTTATATGCTTCGCCGGGTAAAGAAGGCTTTTACGGTAAGTTAGGTTTTAAGAAAATGAAGACCGGAATGATGCTTTTTTCAGATCCTAAAAGAATGGAAGATGGAGTTTTTGTTGAAAAATAATGGATTATACAATCAAAATATTATCTTTGTTATTAAGCTACAATATGAATTATAGTTTTTTTTTAACCGTTAATTGATAGACAGCATAATAATGGTGGAAGGAGAGAATGATACTTTTTACAGATTTTCGATGGATGGAAGATGCAATTTTATTGATGAATGACATAAATACGTGATGAAAATGTTACTTTTATCACTTAAACACAATGCTAAATATAAGATCTAGTTTTTTGATTATTAACCAATAGACAACATAATAATGACGAGGAGGTATTCAATATCGGAAGTCCTAGTGCAAGCTAATGAGACTTTCTTAGACAGCGTTTCCATAGACTGTGTGGTTTTGGCATTTTACCAAGGTACTATAAAAATTTTACTCAACAGATTTAAAGCAAGTAATAAGTGGATGCTACCGGGAGGTTTTGTCTATCTAGACGAAGACGTGGATGACGCTGCCAATCGTATCTTGAAAACTAGAGTTGGGTTGGATAATGTGTATCTCAACCAGTTTCATTTATTTGGTAAGTATGGCAGAACTCAAAAGGAAGAAAATCTTGAAATGCTGGAGTCTTGCGGAATAAAGATCGAAAATCCGAATTGGTACCTCAAGAGATTTATCTCAATGGGCTATTACGCATTAGTGGAGTATGATAAAGCAACTATAGTTTTGACCGAGGCAATTGAAGATGTGTCATGGCACGATCTATATAACTTACCGCCATTGTATGCAGATCATAAATTTATAGTAGAAAAGGCAATAAGGACTATGCGTATGCAGATTGGTGTTATTCCAGTTGCCTATAAATTATTACCTGAAAAATTTACAATGGCTGAGCTTCGAGCCATTTATGAATCAATTTTGGGACAGGAATTAGACCGGAGAAATTTTCAACGCAAAATGTTGTCAGTAGGATTGATTAGTAAATTAGATGAGAAACGTAAAAATGGTTCTCATAAATCACCTTTCCTTTATTCGTTTAATAAAGAAAAGTATGAAGATGCAGAGGGTAACGAAATGCCATTGATAACTTGGTCTTCTTAAAAAGAAATTATTTCAGCAAACAGATAGAAAGAAACAGGTGCTATTTTGATATAGTATCTGTTTCTTATTTGATTAAGCCCGACTTATTGCATCTTTTACTGATCATAAGCAGACCTATAACAGTAAGTACCCCGTTCAACATCAGTATTTCGTATCCAACTTTGTAGCTAAATTTATTGAAGAGTATTTCTTCAATAACAAAGCATACAATGGGAGTTATAATACATACAAGAGGTGCATACTTATCCTTGATTGTTACTTTAGAGAATAATCCCAAAGCAAATAATCCCAAAAGAGGTCCGTAGGTATAGGATGCGACTTTATAAATTGTATTCAAAATGTTTTGTTGCCCAATATGATGGATGAATAGGATTACCAAAACAAACACGATACTCATACCGATATGCACTCTTTTTCGGGTGATATTGGCTTGCTTATTGTTTGTTTGATCTATCCCCAGAATATCCACACAAAAAGATGTCGTGAGCGATGCCAAAGCCGAATCGGCATTCGCAAACGAGGCACCTATAATACCAATCGTAAAGAAAATGAGACAAGGTAATCCTAAATAATTACTGACTAAATAGGGTAGTATCTCGTCTGAAACCGTGGGCAAAGTAATGCCTTGTTGCGAAGTGAATACTAACAGCAAAATACCCAATGCCAAAAAAAGAAGATTGATAGGTGTAAACAAAAACCCGTAAGTAAGCATATTCTTACGGGCATCTTTCAGGTTTTTGCAGGTGAGATTTTTTTGCATATTATCCTGATCGAGTCCGGTCATTACAATGACAATAAATATTCCGCTGAAAAACTGCTTGAAGAAATTCATCGGACTTTTCCATTCAAAATTAAAAATTTGAGAATGAGGATGGTTTGATACGGTTGTTATAACCTCCTTTATATCAAAATGTAACAACGATGATACTTGCCATATAATCAGTATAGCTGCTACAATAAAGCAAAGAGTTTGCAGGGTATCAGTCCATACAATGGTTTTAATACCGCTTTTTCGGGTATATATCCAAATGAATAACACAATGCCGCTTACCGTTACCCAAAAGGGAATGTGCCACGCATCGAATACTAAAGTTTGTAAGATAAGAGCTACCAAATAGAGCTTTGCAGCAGAACCGATAATGCGCGAAAGGATAAAAAACGAAGCTCCTGTCTTATACGAATAATTGCCGAATCGCTGATCAAGATACGTATAAATGGACGTGAGATTCAGCTTATAGTAAAGAGGTAAAAGCAGGTAAGCAACCACCAGATAGCCGAAAAAGAATCCGAATACCATTTGCATATACGACATATTGAACGCCCCGACCATGCCCGGAACCGAAACAAAAGTAACGCCCGATACGCTTGTTCCTATCATTCCGATGGCAACAACGTACCAAGGCGATTTTCGGTTGGCTACGAAGAACGCATCATTATCTGAACTTCCCCTGCTGATAAGTACGGATATTAGGTACAGTATTCCGAAGTAGACTGCAAATATGATTAAAATAGTTGTACCTATCATAGGCTTTTTTAGTAAACGGGTTATAAGTAAACAAGTTCACAAGTAGATGTTTACTCGTATACTTGTCAACTCGTCTACTATTTTATAAATTCATGAAATAGTCGGTCAGCTCTTTCATACTGTCGAATTTGTTGGCATAAGAATCTGTTTTACCAAATCCCCAAGATACAAATACGAAGGGCACATAAGCCATATCGGATTGCTTTCTGTCCGAATCGGTATCGCCAATATACATGGGAGCTTTCAAGTTGTATCTGTCTATCAATGTTTTCATATTGATATGTTTAGGCTGGTGGTTGGAGCCATATTCAATATAATCGCAAAAGTATTGTTTGGTGTTGGTATACGCCATAAAATCGCGAATGCTGCCTTTTTGGCAATTGCTCAACATAAATAGCTTGTATTTTTTCGATAATTCCTCAATGCCTTCCAATACATCAGGATAAATAATGCCACCCATTTGAGGCAATAGTTCATCAATTTTTACGATGATGTTTCGGTATATTTGTTCGATAGTTTCGTCGGGTAATTCGGGAAATATCTCTTTGTATATCAGCTTGGCTTCCATGCCCATATAACCTTGTATGTCTTCTTTGGTGAGGGTTTTGTCTATTCCCATTTCATTCAAGACCTTTGTCCATGTATAAGCATAAGTGTCTACGGCATCCCAAAGGGTACCGTCCATGTCAAAAATTAAACTATCGGGTTTCATCTATTCTAAATATGTAGTTAAAATTAGGTTCAAAAGTACTCAACAAAAACGGATTGGGCAAACGTGGGGTAAAATTCTTAAAAACCAGTATCTTTGCAACTCAACTTTAAACCTTGTATTATAATGGATACTAAAACCCAAATTTTGTGTTTCAAAAAAGCAGCCATTTGGCTTGCTCTATTGTTTTTATTACCTCTTACAACAATAGCTGCTCCCATCAATATACCATTGGGAGGTAATGCTTTTTTGACCCAAAATGTAAACGGGGCGGAGATCAACGATGATGGAATATCCCAGTGGAAAGATCCTGCGACCATTATTTCATCGTGGATTAGAGTGAATCAAAAGGGCAAAATAAATCTTTCGATAAGAGCCAAAGCTTATGCTCCCAACACCAAATTACAAGTAACTGTAGGCAATAAAAGTTATCCTGTAAATATATCGAGCAAAGAATGGACAATTGTACCCGTTGCCAATAATATTGAAATAGCCCAAACGGGTTATTTAAGAATAGATATACAGGGGATAAATAAAAGTGGAGATTTTTTTGCCGATCTTTCTGACCTTGTAATGGATGGAGTGGCTCTTGAAGTTGCTCCCAATTACGTGCACGATTTTTCGTATCATTTCGGACGGAGAGGATCATCGGTATACGTAACATACCCTTTTCCTGAAAAGGAAAGCATCGAATATTTTTACAGTGAAGTGACTGTACCCACCGGAAACGATGTTATTGGTTCGTATTACATGGCAAATGGTTTTATGGAGGGATATTTTGGTATACAGGTAAATTCTGAAACCGAACGGAGGGTTTTATTCTCTGTGTGGAGTCCCTTTAATACAGAAGATCCAAAAGAAATACCCGAAGATCAAAAGATAAAAGCCTTACAAAAAGGAAAGGATGTGTACATAGGCGAATTTGGGAATGAGGGATTGGGTGGACAAAGTTACCTCAAATATCCGTGGAAAGCAGCTTCTACCTATAAGTTTTTGACTCGTATCTATCCCGACGGAAAAGGAAATACCGTATATACAGCCTATTTTTATGCGACCGAAGATAACGAATGGCGACTGATTGCCAGTTTTTTACGTCCAAAAACAGACACTTGGTATACCTTCGCTCACTCGTTTTTAGAAAACTTCATACCCGAACAAGGATACATTACCCGTCAAGGTGAATTTGGCAATCAATGGGTGGTGACCAATAAAGGCAAATGGATCGAAATAAGCGATGCTACGTTTCGTTACGATGGTACAGCAGAAGCAAAAATGAGGCTCGATTATGCAGGAGGTGAAACAAACAACCGATATTTCCTAAAGATCTGCGGTTTTTTTGATCAGAATACCAGGTACGATACTCTTTTGAAAAGGAATAAAACCAATAAGCATCCGGACATAAATCTAAAAAAAATAATCTCTAAAAAATAAGATCATATTCATTTTATTATTGAATGCTGTAGGGGCGAAAAATTTTTCGCCCGTTGTTTGATTGAGGGTGTCCGAGAAGTAGAATAAGGTTGGGATGAGGTGTATTTCCGGTGTTCTAATATTACTTTTAGTCATTCTTCCTGTGTCAAATAGATATTAATTTTAACGTACTGTAAAACAAGATATCAGAATATTTATGTAACTTCGTAAATCGTAACTAATTGTTTGTAACTACTTAAAGTATGGCTTTTTTGAATCCGTCGTCTATTTTATCCGAAATTGTAAGTGTGAATTACTTATTGATACCTGTTATCAACCGTTTTGGTATAAAATTGGGGTTGGAGGATAAATCGGTAAAAACCATTTGTACAGAATATAATCAGAATATAGAGTTCTTTCTCACTATCCTGAATACATATCTGAACGAAGATTATTTTCCTGAAAAAAAACTACAAGAATTTGAAATAGACTTGGTTACCGATTACTTGAAGCGAACCGACATGTATTACATGCACGGTCAGATTCCCAATATCGAGAAGCATCTCAATGCTCTGATTGCTACAAGTGATCCGAATAATAAGCAGTTGGAACTTATACGAAAATTGTTTCTTCGTTTCAAAGATGCCTTGATACACCGAATCAGCAACGGATTGTTGGATGACGATACTTCACAGGCATTATTATTCGATTTAAAGAATATATTGATAAAGCATATATCGGGTAGCTTTAATGAAAACCTTTGCTACGCGGTTGTATTTTCGATAGATAGCCTCTTGAATGATTTAACCAAACACAATAGAATACGCGAAAAGATTCTTAAACCGATGATTGCCGAATTATCAGAAGCCGGTGTCGACGATTGGCAAGAGTTGATAGGGAAACCCAAAGCGCATCATCCGACAGACGATTCTACTATTTCGCCCCGTGAATTAGAAGTTTTAAAATTGGTAGCTCTCGGATTACTCAATAAAGAAATAGCCGATCGATTGAATATCAGCTTGAACACGGTACTTTCTCACCGTAAAAATATTACTGCTAAGTTGGGTATAAAAACTGTATCAGGACTTATTTTTTACTGCATAAGTCACGGATATATTTCTGCTGACGAAATAGAGCTATAATCAATTTTTAAGAAATGTAAAGAAATGAATGTCGCTTTGCGATGTAGGGGCAAGGCTCTGCTCTGCCCGTAAAAGAATAGTTAATATGAGGATGGGGTAGAACCCCACCCCTACATGGGCGATAATAAAAAGGTATGCGACCTCTATGAGAATAATATCGTTTTATTCTTATACACTAAAACTCTTCTATTGATGTGGTATTCAATGCCATGCGATAATACAATCTTTTCTAAATCCTGTCCTTTACGTACTAAATCGGATATACTGTCGCGATGTGATATGCGTGTAATATCTTGTTCGATAATAGGACCTGCATCCAGCTCGGTGGTAACGTAATGGCTGGTTGCCCCAATGATTTTTACACCTCTTTCGTAAGCAGCATGATAGGGCTTAGCTCCCACAAATGCAGGAAGAAACGAGTGATGTATATTGATAATTTTATTGGGGTATTCTTGAATAAATTCGTCCGTGAGGATTTGCATATAACGTGCCAAGACAATAAAATCTACTCCTTTTTCTTTGAGTAAATCCTTTTGTTTGGCTTCCATTTCCTCCTTATTTTCTTTTGTGATTTTGATTACCTGATATTCGATGCCGAATCGCTCGGCAACCCAACGTAGGTCTTCGTGATTACTGATGATAAGAGGTATCTCTACATTCCATTCTCTGGCTGTATAACGTGCCAGTATGTCGAAGAGGCAATGTGACATCTTAGATACAAAGACCGCCATTCGAGGTGTATAATCGTTGAAATACAATCGGAAAGTCATCTCAAATTTATTTGCATACATGGTCTGAAAATATTCGCCAATCTTCTCTTTGGGGATGAGAAAATTTTCGATGTCCCATTCGATACGCATAAAGAATATATTCTCTTGCTTATCAACGTGCTGTTCGAGGTGAATAATATTTCCTCTGTTCACACAGATAAAATCAGTAACGGCAGCCACTAGTCCGGGCTGATCAGGAGAATATATGAGAATTATTGCACGAGAATCTTTCATTGTTTAAATAATATAACTGTCATATGCTTTATCGGGCGGAGCAATAAAAAGGTCTGTGACCTTAGTCATCTACTTGTACCAAATTGTCAATAATAAACACTTGCCTTTCGGGAGTATTTTTACCCATATAGAAGTTTAGCATATCTTTTACTAAATCTTCTTTTTTCATGGTCACCTTATCTAAACGTATATCTTTACCTATGAAGTGTTGGAACTCATCGGGCGAAATTTCTCCCAATCCTTTAAATCGGGTAATTTCGGGATTTACTCCTAATTTATTAATGGCAGCAATACGTTCTTCTTCGCTATAACAATAGATCGTTTCCTTTTTGTTACGAACGCGAAACAGAGGTGTTTGCAATATATATACGTGGTTCTTTTTTACCAAGTCGGGGAAAAACTGCAAAAAGAAAGTAAGCAATAACAAACGGATGTGCATACCATCGGTATCGGCATCGGTTGCTATAATTACTTTGTTGTATCTCAGACCATCCAAACCATCTTCTATATTTAGAGCGGCTTGCAGGAGGTTAAACTCTTCGTTTTCGTATACGATTTTCTTGGTCAGACCGAAACTGTTCAACGGTTTACCTCTCAAACTGAACACTGCCTGTAGATTAGGGTTACGGCTTTTGGTAATAGATCCACTCGCCGAGTCTCCCTCGGTAATAAATATAGACGATTCGTCCATGCTATCGCCCTTTGTATCATTGTAATGGATACGGCAATCACGCAGTTTTTTATTGTGGAGGTTCGATTTTTTAGCTCGTTCACGTGCCAATTTTGTGACACCTGCAATGGCTTTACGTTCTTTTTCGGAATCCAGAATTTTCCTCAACAACGTATCCGATGTTTCGGAATGTTTGTGAAGGTAATTATCGAGTTCTTTTTTGATAAAGTCACCAATAAATTTCTGAACCGTAGGTCCGTTGGGTCCCATATCTCTCGAACCCAATTTAGTTTTGGTTTGCGATTCAAAAACAGGTTCTTCGACCTTTATACTGACTGCTGCAACTATCCCGCTTCGGATGTCGGCATAGTCGAAATTTTTGGCGTAATATTCTTTGATAACACGCGAAACGGTTTCACGGAATACTGTTTGGTGCGTTCCTCCTTGCGTGGTATGCTGCCCGTTTACAAACGAATAATATTCTTCGCCATATTGGTTTGTATGGGTTATGGCAATCTCTATATCTGTATCTTTGAAGTGCATGATAGGGTAGAGGGCTTCCGAAGTCATATTTTCGTTCAGAAGATCAACCAAACCATTTTTGGATAAGAATTTCTTTCCGTTATATACTATTGTCAAACCTGTATTCAGGTAGACGTAGTTTTTCAATAAGCTTTCAACATACTCGTCTCTATATAGATATTCGCCGAAAATGGTGGTATCGGGAATGAATTCTACTAATGTTCCATTGTTCTGAGTAGTTGCCTCTATGGGTGTTTCGGCTGTAACAATCGCTTTACTGTATTCAACAGTAACCGTTTGTTTCTCTCTGAACGCTTGTATCTTAAAGAAAGACGATAGGGCATTTACTGCCTTGATACCGACCCCATTAAGACCTACCGATTTTTTGAATGCTTTGGAGTCGTATTTGGCACCCGTATTCATTTTAGAAGATACGTCTTTTACTTTACCGAGAGGCACACCTCGACCATGGTCGCGTATAAATACTTCGCCATTTTCGATAGTTACTTCGATGGTTTTTCCAAACCCCATCATATATTCGTCGATAGAGTTGTCAAGCACTTCTTTCAGAAGGACATAAATTCCGTCGTCGGGAGAAGCACCGTCGCCCAATTTTCCGATATACATACCGGGACGTCTGCGTATATGCTCTTGCCAATCGAGTGTTTTTATATCGTCGTCGGAGTAATTTTCCTGAGGTAAAATGATGTCTAATTCTTCTTCCATAAAATATTTACGTGTCAAAAGTCAGCTTTTGAACAAAGATAGTGAATTTTTGGAAAACGAATCAAGTTAAAATACCATGATATTCGTTCGTTCGTTTTTCGATATTTTTCCACTAAATTTCTCTCTTCGGTATTTTACAAAAAATCATGTATTAATTATTCTTTTTGTAAGGCTTTTAGCTTGTAATTCAAGTGATTTTATTATTACTACATTGGTCTGTAAATTGAAAAGTTGAGTAATACTTGATTCTTTTATTTGAATTACTATTTTCATTGTATAACCTTTGTTGATAGAGGCTTTTTCTAATTTTTCAATAGCATCTTCTATGGTTTCATGTTCACCTTGAATTTTTACTGGAACAGGCATTCCGTCGAAATATTCTTTTAGAAAGCCATCAATACCTGAATTTCTTTGGACAGGAAAAGCATTAATGTTTTTAAGAATTGCAAGCTCCTTTTCAGATTTTTCGATGTATTGGTCTGTACCATTATTTAGTAAATTAGATTCTGATATTATCATTTTGTCAAGCCGAATTTTTGCTAATTCAACGGCATCGTTAGATATATCAATTCCAATATAATTTCTTTTCAAATGTTTCGCTGACACACAAGACGTTCCGCTACCACAGAAAGGATCTAACACTAAATCGCCTTCATCTGTAGCAATGTTTATAATTTGATTTATTAGTAAAACGGGTTTTTGTGTAGGATAGCCGGTGCGCTCTTTAGCCTTTGGATTCAGATATGGAATTTCCCACACATCAGAAAGGGGTACTCCTTTTTTTTCTTTTCCTATTATTATATCACCATTCTCATCTCTTTTATAAACTGATTTACCATTTTTATCGCGTTCTCTATCCTGTAATATTTGATCAATATTGGTTGTTGCAGAATAATCTGTATATAGTTTGTTAAATTTAAAATCGTCTGTTTTTGAATAAAATAAAATAACTTGATGAGAGTTTAAAAGTCCTTTCTTCGAGTTTGACCAGCGTTTATAATACCAAATTATTTCACTTTGAAAGTTTTCTTTTCCGAAGACTTTATCCAAGACTATTCTAATATTATGAGACGCAGTTTTATCACAATGTAAAAAGACACTTCCTGAATTTTTTAATACTCTTTTACTTTGATTAAGTACATTCTCTATGAGTGATAAGTATTCTTCTAAAGAGTCGTATTTATCATCAAATTGATAAGTTTTAGAATTATCTTTATTGTTTAAAGAGTGTTTGCGTTGAGTGAAAAAAGGAGGGTCGAAATAAATTAAATCAATTACGTCACTTTTTATTCCATTAAGTATTTCAACGCAATCCCCATTAATTATTTCATTAATTTTCATCATACAGTGTCCTTTCGTTGGCAATCTCCGTTAAAATCGCTTTTAAGTCAATACCTGTGTATCTATGTAAATACGTCCAAGCTTCGTCCCCTCCATAATACTCACCATCTACACCTGCATAAAGTGTTTTTAATGTTTCTTGGATTCTAATTGCTTGTGTTCTTTGTGGATAGTAAAACATAACTCTAATTGGTTTATAACCGTGTGTCCGAATTACTTGAACTCTTGTGTGTTCTTTTGTAATATGATCACCATCTGTTGTTGCATCCCTCCATTTAACTTCTAGTGCATCATTACCATTTAAAAAATCAATTTCAAACGTTTTGGGCTTTTGACCATTTGTATTTTTAACCTTGTTTTAATTCCTTCTGGAAATTTATAGTTAAAACACAAGGTTGCAGCTTCTTCTAAAAATGAACCAGCATATTTATAAAGAAATCGCCCGGTGTTTTGATATTCATCAATAAGTTTCCCCTCATGAGTTGTAATTCCGAATACTCTATAAATTAGATAATGGGAATTGTCATCGGCTTTCATCTCTTCTTTTCTAGCATCAATCTTATCTTTAAGTCTTGCAGAATAAATTTCAGCTAGATTTTTTATATTTTGTTTTAATTCTTCCATTTTCAAATTATTTAGATATGGGTTACTAAATTACTGATTTTTCATTGTTAATACAAAACAAAACAAGAGAAGCTAGATAATTTAATATTAGTCTGCTTCTCTAGTTTGTATGTACTTTTTTTCCTATATCTTCTTCACAAAAGCTCGTCTCGTTTTATGATGTTCGGCATCAAAACCGTCCCAAAGTGCCGAAACTTTATTATTTTGCTCCAGTTCGGGATTACTTTCCGCAAAATGGAATCCACTTTTATGAGCTGATGGTATAAAGTCGTTGAAAATCATTGCATTTACACCTTTTCCCTGATATTCGGGAGAGATACCTATCAATAAAAGATCAATTACCTTATTGCTTTTGAATTTTAGTGCTTTAAGCAGGTGAAACCATCCTATCGGGAATAATTTCCCTCTTGCTTTTTGCAGAGCCAAAGATAAGCTGGGCATTCCGATTCCAAAAGCCACAAGTTCATCAGTATCTTCTTTGATGATAAGCGACACAATATCCCATCGAAGCAGTGGAACATACATTTTCACATAATAATCAATTTGCTTTTGTGTAAGAGGTACAAACCCGTAGAGTGGAGCATAAGCCTCATTCAGCAGATTGAACAACTTATCAATATAAGGAGCTATTTGCTTCAAGTTTTTAAATTTCAGAAGCTTCAAGCCGTACTTGTTGGCAACAATGTTGGCTATACGTTGATGTCTTTCGGGAACTGCCTTAGGGACAGGTATATAAAACTCGTGCCAATCGGCATCTTTTTCGTAACCTAGGCGTTCTATTTGTTCCTTATAATAAGGGTAGCTATAGGTGGTAGCCATGGTACTTATTTTGTCGTACCCAAAGATTAATAGTCCTTCATGATCAAGATCAGTATAGCCCATTGGTCCTTGTATGGCATTCATACCTTTGCTGCGTGCCCATTCTTCGGCAGTAGTGAAGAGTGCGTCTACCACTTCATTATCATCAATAAAATCGACAAACCCAAAACGGGCATGTTTTTGATTCCATATTTCGTTCGATCTACGATTGATGATAGCGGCAATACGCCCAACTATTTTATCGTCTTTATAAGCCAAAAAAAGTTGTTGCTCGCAGTAATCAAATGCAGGATTTTTTGTAGAATCTAGCGTTCCCAATTCGTCCCATATTAAGGCAGGTACATAGTAGGGACAATCTTTATATAGGTTTATAGGGAATTTGATAAATTTCTTTATAGATGCTTTATCGCTTATAGGGACTATTTTTACCGACATTCTTTTTTTATAATATAATAAGACCTGATTCTTTTTGGCTTTATTGCAAAGGTAAGCTTTTTTGTCGAAAGTAGGTCTATACTCGTTTTATTGTTGAAAGAGTATGCGTATAACTTGCAGACTCTTTGTTGTAAATTCCTTGAGAATCAATGGTGTCTATTCTTACTCTTCCCGACGCATGTATAACTTTGTTGTTTCCTAAGAATATGCCCACGTGGGTAATGTGTTCTTCTTTTTTGAAGAATACCAGGTCAGTAGGTTGCGCTTCTTCCAATGAGTTTATTTTGTCACCTTCCAAAGCCTGCTTGTTGGCATCTCGGGGCAATAAAAAGCCATTCATCGCAAACACAACCTGTATGAGTCCCGAGCAATCGATGCCCAATATGTTTTTTCCGCCCCACAGATAAGGGGTATTTAAAAATAACATAGCTGTAGCTATTATATTATCCTTGTTGCTTTCGGGGAGATAGGTTACAAAGGTAGGGGGAATCTGAAAAACTTTTCCACCTATTTCGAAATTGCTTTTTCCGACATTATAGCGAGGTAATAGGCTGCCTGCCGATAATCTGTAAACCGTTTTGTCGGTCATACAGAATACATCTGCTATAGGGACACATGTCCGAAATACAGAATCGTTATTTATTTCGTTATATGTCTCTTCATCAAGTTCGTATAGAGCTTTAAAGTCAGCCCAGCCTCGATAAGAATCTTTGTAGTTTTTTATTTTGACAAATGACCCAAACTTCTCTATAAGTTCACAAGTATCGCCAAATAGTAATTGAGTTACCATTTCGGATGACTCGCTGGCTTCTGCACGAATAGGAAGGACGGTATTTAAGTAAACAGCATATTTCATATTCTAACAGGTAGATTGTTCTGTGATTCTAATTAGTCTTACGATCTTATTTATATTTATAATGTCCTACAATTTTCCACTCAAATAAGCGATCTTCCATAAGTTGACCTCCTCCTATATTGTGTACAACCAGATTCCGTTTGCCGTCCGTCGATTTACGGTTTACTACTATTCCTATATGTGCTAAACCATTATCAAGAATCCACGATACAATATCTCCGGGTTTGTAGTCCTCCGGATTGGTTGTTATTGGCTTTACAATGCCCTTTCGGGTAAAGAATATTTCGAGATTATATACGCGGCGATGGTCTATATTGGTATCTGTTTTTGTTAATCTCCATCTTTTTCGACTGGGGTATTTGCTGAAATTGGCTTTCATATCTTCGTGTACCTCTTTCTGCAAATCGATATTCATTTTTCGGTATGCCCTTATAATAACATCGGTACATACTCCTTTGTTTGCAGGAACATCACCATTGGGATAAGGTATGGTAAAATAGGTTGGATCGTATGTAACTTTCGATTGGGTTAGTTCTATAGTCGCGTCCGAAAGTTGATTATAAAAATCTTTTTCCTGTACTGAGACCGAGAAGCAACTATAATAAAATGTAATTATAAGAAATAAGTTTTTCATTTATTATCCGGTTATACTTTTAAATTGATCTATTAATATAGATGCTTTTTTGTCAATAAAGTCTACAATCGGATTGCATATAATCTGTCTTACCTTTTCGATGCCTGCACATACTGCAAAAATACAAATTGCAATAGCAATCATTGTTATTCCCAATAATAATGGATTTTGAATTGCAGCATTTATTTGCGTCATACATTCTTTGATAGATGCACGATTTTCGGGGGTTTCATGTATTAGATATATCCCAAAAGTAAGTGGTGCTATTTTATTAATGATTTTGTTCTTCAATTTAATTTTCTTGAAACTATAAAAAAAGAAAATTGCACCCAAAATAATCAATGGGCAATTGTAGGCGATAACTAGCCATACAAGATATCCATTTCCACTTATTTTGCATGCCATAACGATTATAAAAGTTAATAAAAAAATGCATATATGTAGAGGTATTGCTTTTTTGATATCTTTAATATATTTACCACAATAACGGGCAATCATATAAACTAGTAGCAAGGTGAAAAATTCGTGTCCTCCACCGCTATAAACGTTATTTCCAGTAAGTGGATAGCTGCAAAACAGATAGGATAAAATGAGAATGATACCTCCTGCTTGATACTGTTTTAATATTTCTATTCCTTTATTGATAAAAGGAGATAAGAGATATACGCCTATAAATGCAGATAGAAACCACCAAACAGCAAATGTTAGAGGGAAGAATCTTTTTCCTAAATCGATAAGAGAAAAATTTTGGGGAGATAATATTACGTTATACAATACATATATACCAACAGAATAAAATACTCCTTGCAATACAAAAGATATAAGTGTCTTTATTTTGAATTTTATACCGTAATAACCCGAAATGAATACAAAACAATTGACCGCTATAATCGCAAAACTATCTAGCGCCATCAATAAAGTAGTTTTGTTACAATCGCCCTCACTATCCACTTTGAGTATTAGATGGTGGGTAATGACCATTATCATCAAAACTATTCGTAATAGCTCGATATTCGATTCACGAGTATTAGTATCTAATAGTTTTTTTTCCATATTATCTAATGTATAAAAGTTATAACAAAACAAAACGATTCAATATCTAACTATTATTGAATCGTTTTAGTTTTTTGTGGTTCTATTATTTTAGCTTTTCGAGAATCTCGTCAACAGCTTTGGTTAAGCCGTCGGCATTTTTTCCTCCTGCGGTTGCAAAATGAGGTTGCCCTCCGCCTCCGCCTTGTATGTTTTTTGCAGCTTCGCGTACTATCAGAGAGGCATTTAGTCCTTTTTTAACGAGGTCATCCGATAACATAAGTGTTAGATTTGGTTTTTCGTCTATACCTGTTGCCCCTATAAAAGCTATGCGTTCAGAGAATTCTCCTCTAATTTGCATAGCAATATCTTTCACAATATCCGGATGAGTATGTCCCGTTAAGGTAAATACCGTTATGCCGTTTACAATTTGTTTATTTTTGATAACAGCCTCTTTGAGTTGCAGGGCTTTTTCTTTCATAAACTCCTCGATATTCTTTCTCATTTCGGCACTCTCGCTGAAAAGTTTTTGGAACGTCTGAATCAAATTTGGAGTATTATGTGTCAACTTTCTCAATTCGGTAACAATATCTTGTTGTGCATAAAAATAGTCTTCGCAAGCTTCGGCAGTAATTGCTTCTATACGTCTGATACCTGCCGCAATTG
>JAVBJR010000902.1:0-3247 GCA_031546965.1 Dysgonomonas sp. | reverse complement strand
TAATCTCAAACAATTGTCCCATTTAAACCACAAATTCATTGTTTTTCCACCACAAAACATCGTTTAATCTTTCAAAAACCGCTTAAACTAAACCAGGAAGTTGTTGGATGATCGTGAATCAAAATGGCCGCCATGTTGGATTGAAATATGCAACCAATTGACACTTTGCTGCAACAATTTTCTCATTTGCTTTTAGTTGTCCACAAATTTGTGTCACTCTACAACTTTCTTGACAACCGAATTACGTATTTTATCTAATTAATTTGCCACTGGAAAAAATCCTATCTTTATATACAATCAAATAAAGAAGATCTTTGCGGCGCCATCTGGTGGACGGAGTGTACAACTCCATAAAAATATCACTTTAGTTACTTTAAATCTGCATGTAAAATCATAAACTGATTTATTTACCACTATAATAACCCAGTTATATATTTAAACACGTATTTGGTAGTTAAATTAACTGTAATTAAAAAGATTGCAGCGCCACTCTGGTGGACGGAATGTACAACTCAATAAAAATACAGTTTTCTGTTATAGTTGTTTCACATTTGCATGTAAAATGATAAACTGATTAATTTACCACTATAATAACCCAGTTATATATTTAAACACTTGTTTGATAGTTAAATTAACTGTAATTAAAAAGATTGCAGCGCCACTCTGGTGGACGGAATGTACAACTCAATAAAAATATCAAATATCACGTTATTTGATGGGCAATTGCATGTGAAATCAATAACTAAGTAAGCTACCATGAAAATAAACCCTGTTGTATATATTTAAACACTTATTTTTCAGTTAAATTACGAAATCTGTGCAGCGCCGCCTGGTGGAAGGAGTGTACAACTCAATAAAAATGTCAAATATCACGTTAATTGATGGACAATTGCATGTGAAATCATTAACTAAGTAAGCTACCATGAAAAGAAACCCTGTTGTATATATTTAAACACTTATTTGGCAGTTAAATTACAAAATCTGTGCAGCGCCATCTGGTGGACGGAGTGTACAACTCAATAAAAATACAGTTTTCTTTTATAGTTCTTTCACATTTGAATGTAAAATGATAAACTGATTAATTTACAAACATAATAACCCTGTTATATATTTAAATACATGTTTGGTAGTTGAATTACCTGTAATTAAAAAGATTGCAGCGCCACTCTGGTGGACAGAGTGTACAACTCAATAAAAAAATCACTTTAGTTACTGTAAATCTGTGTGTAAATTCATAAACTGATTAATTTACCACTATAATAACCCTGTTATATATTTAAACACGTGTTTGGAAGTTAAATTAACTGTAATTAAAAAGATTGCAGCGCCACTCTGGTGGACGGAGTGTACAACTCAATAAAATTACAGTTTTCTTTTATAGTTGTTTCACATTTGCATGTAAAATGATAAACTGATTAATTTACTATGATAATAACCCAGTTATATATTTAAACACGTGTTTGGTAGTTGAATTACCTGTAATTAAAAAGATTGCAGCGCCACCCTGGTGGACGGAGTGTACAACTCAATAAAAATGCAGTTTTCTTGTGTAGTTGTTTCACATTTGCATGGAAAATAATAAACTGATTAATTTACAAACATAATAACCCAGTTATATATTTAAATACGTATTTGGTAGTTAAGTTAAAATACATTTGCAACGCCATCTGGTGGACGGAGTGTACACCCGCGAATAATAATATCCGTTGTTAAACTCTTCATAGTTTCTATAAATCTGCGTGTAAAATCATGAAATAAATTAAGATACATTCCTTAACTATGATCTATCTTTTGATGTTAACCAGACATTAAAATAGTCAATGGTTCTTTTTAGAAAAATTAACATACTTTGGGAAAATTTTAATTTTAAGTTTTAAAAAATATTTATTAAAATCTATTATTTTTATTTATTTATTTAAACGGCTTTGATTATTAATTTATTATTTATATACCAGTACTTAAAGGAAGTCCAGCCAGTATTTTAACAGTTATTAGGATTGTATTAAAAAATGTGTAGACTATTTTAACAGATTTTTAACTAAAATGAATTTAAGCCTAATTTGTTAGTTTTTTGTTAAACTTTGAATTACACTTTCAACTATAAGCTTGTTTCTTAACAAGGTTACCATCTATGTATATGTAGTATTTCCTGGTTATACTCTTCAAGTTAATGAAGTTACACCCTTCTTCACGAATTTCAATCCTGTTTTTTTGCAAAATCCAGTTTCTCCCAAAGTCATAAATTTTAAATTCGTGTTTTGTAATAATTTGTCAAATGTAAATGAGTAATTTAAAAACTTCAGTGTAATGCAATTTAAATATACAATATTTTAATTAATAAAATGAGATTAATATTGTAAATAATAATAAAATGAGATTAATATTTTAATTAATAAATTGAGATTAATATTTTAATAAATAAAATAAGATTAATATTTTATTTAATAAAATGAGATTAATATTTTAATTAATAAAATAAGATTAATATTTTAATTAATGAAATTAGATTAATATTTTAATTAATAAAATGAGATTAATATTATAATTAATAAAATGAGATTAATATTGCAATTAATAAAATGAGATTAATATTGCAATTAATAAAATGAGATTAATATTTTAATTAATAAAATGAGATTAATATTGTAATTAATAAAATAAGGTTAATATTGTAATTAATAAAATGAGATTAATATTAGAAAAAAAATAATATTAGAATATAAAATTAATATCAGAAAATAAAATGAATATTAGAAAATAAAATTAACATTAGAAAATAATATTAGAAAATGAGATTAATATTTTAATTAATAAAATGAGATTAATATTGTAATTAATGAAATTAGATTAATATTTTAATTAATAAAATGAGATTAATATTATAATTAATAAAATGAGATTAATATTAGAAAATAATATTAGAAAATAAAATTAATATTAGAAAATGAGATTAATATTAGAAAATAATATTAGAATATAAAATTAATATTAGAAAATAAAAATTGTTACCAAAATAAATTAAAAACTTCAATTTGACCTAAAAATTACGCAATATTTTAATTAATAAAACACAATAGAAATTTTGAAATATTGATTATGTAATCGATTATTTAAATATTAATTTCTATTAATTTCCATCACTTTGTTTTTCCATAATATTTATTAATACATTACTTTATTTATTTAAATATTGTATATTTCTGTATGTTAAATTTTTCCCAAAATGTAGGTTAATTAACATCATCAT
>JAVBJR010000361.1:0-2832 GCA_031546965.1 Dysgonomonas sp. | reverse complement strand
GGACCGTAAGTTCATTTAATACTTGCAGCCGAGTAATGAACATGAAGAGTATTGGTCTGGCGTTAATAGATGAGAAATGCCTTTCACATTTAGGGACAAGTATCACATAACAGGTCCATCTAACCTCCAAGGCCAATCAATGTTCACATATCTGGAGAATTATGATTGGAATAATGTGAGTGAGGCTAAGCTCAAGGAAATGTATTCCATGCAATATGAAGGCATCATGGACTTTAATTGTTTAAGTGGCCACGCATCAACAAAAGAGGTAAGAATATTTAATAGATATATTATAATTAACCCTGCTTTTTATAGTAGTATAAACATAAAGTCTGGAAACATTGCTAATATCTTTTGAACTGTGAGAGGTAGGGAAATGGTGATGTGGTGGTTGAATAGGATGTAGTAGGTGCCCGATCGAATGGTGGGTTCGAAAGTGCCGTACGACCTTTCCTTCAATATAATTGGTGTTCCAACTTTGGAACGCGTGCAGTTAGGACGAATCATGTGGAATCGAAACGTGCAGGGGCGTTATTTGTAGTTGAACAAGCATGGTTTCACGCAAGTATGTGACATTGCGGAGGAATCGCAGGGGTGCGAATCTCCAACAAGAGTGCTACGAGGTGAAGCCAGTAATCGGGGTCAGCGGTTACAGCAAATTAAGGCGAACAATATGCAATAAACACAGTGTGCTACAAGGTGGCAACACCAATGACCTTGAAGGAAAGGTCGTACAGCACTTTCGAACCCACTATTCGATCGGGCACCTAATACTTCCTATTCAACCACCACATCACCATTCCCCTATCAATCACGGTTCAAAAGATATTAGCAATGATTCCGGACTTTATTTTCACCCTGTATACGTATACCAAAATAAGTACTTGTCATGAATGGGACGCTTTGCATCATGTAAATAACCAAAAGATATTGTTATACTGCAGATTTATTACAATGCTTAAGCATTACCTACACAGTATTTATTTGATTTTCATTCCTGAGCAAAACATGTTTTAAGATAAAAACTTTCAGACAATGAAATAATGAGGCATTGAAAATTCATGAATTTCAGATACAGCAAGCGCAAATAAGGTACCCAGCAAATGCAACAATGTATGTGACAGAAGATAAAAGCTGTGACAAAAAGACTACTGCTCCATCATATTATTAACTACATACATGTGCATTCTTCAAAACTTTAATCGTGTAGCAAATCATAAATATTTTAAAGCAAAAATGTATATTAATTTGCATGATACAGCTGCAAGAATCGAATAAAAACTGTCTTGGATTGGGAAATAGAACTGACATATACTAATGTTAAACATCCACAGCTGTAGTGTGAATTGCTAGAATAATAACAAACTCATATAGCATTAACTAATTTATGCCAGAAAGAGAAACATTTTTAAAATAGTAAAATAAATTGTTATTGGAAAATTTAAATTAAAATTGGTCTCAATTCAGCATCTGCGATGTAACTATTGAGGATTGTAAACACAGATAATTTATGTGGGTCAAACAACTAGCACATCAAATCGCACGTTGTGGGAATAAAATCTAATAAATAAAAATACGTACATATATGGAATGCTCCAATTAAAAATTACCAGCATATTCATGGATTACATCATCTTTAAATGTATTAAAAAGTACAGAACATTAAATCTAACAATGGGCTTATCAACTGATAATTTTAAATGATACAAATCAGTTAGCATATCCAAAAATAGTTTTCAGTTTAATAATGTCTCCATTTGTTTAATGCTATCATACTTTACAATAATGTTAATATTAGTCATAACCACAGGGTGGTCTGGAACTAAGTGCACAAATTTGGAGGGGTTCTAGGCGATGGGAAAACCTAACCGCCTGTATTTGTCACGATCCTCACAGACGATTCCTAAGGGTCCCACAGGATGTAAAAGTTTGGCCCAAAACACATGTAGATAGTCAGCAAAACAAACCTGGAAACAGTGCTGGAAAAGCTGATAGCAGGGGTAGGTGACAGCTGCAATGTCGTAGGAAAGTATTTAAAGTAACTACATCACTCTTACATCGTCGAATGCGTTGCAATATTGATATGCTATCAACATTCGGGCAATTCGCGGTTTTTCGAATGTCGATATCTCCGCTTCATTTCATCGTATTTCCAATATTTTTCACCTTCCGAACCAGCTAGATGTGCGCATAATTTCCCTAATTCATATTACCTGCCTAATCTTGCAAGTTAAAATTCTACATTTTTGACCGCCCCGATTGTGTGTTCGAAAATTCTCAAAGTGCACATGAGCATCGTTTGTCTAGGCTTCACTGCAATTGTTTTTGCAATGGTTTTGGAACCATCAATGCAATAAATATACATTTCCTGGTGACAAATGATGCACGGTCTTACGATTAAATTCAGCCCAATCATCCCAGCAGTTGAACAGTTTCATGAATCTACTAATAACACAAACTCAAGATTTATAAAGTTCCATCAAAAGTTGGTTTATAGTAATAGTAGGCTATCCGGAAAGTATTAGCGGTTTTTTTATTTTCAAATACAAATCTGTTGTAATGCCAAATGTTAATTAACAAAACGTTTAAATTGCATTTCATACTATTTTTAAAAATATTACCATATTTTTAAAGCGTTTCTTGGCTCTAGGAAACATTAAAGGAGAACTGACAAGGTTTTCCTTCGCATCACCGATGTAAACGATAAACATCACATATAATACTTACCAAATTCAGAAGCTTGTTCCAAAAATCCGGGTTCATTTCGTGCAATATTAAGGGTTAATATTAATTATTGAAAATAATATCGGCGGAGCAGGCGGCGGAGCAGGG
>JAVBJR010000611.1:0-4685 GCA_031546965.1 Dysgonomonas sp. | reverse complement strand
TTTATATTAAAATATCTGCCGTATGGTACACAACGGGCAGGATTTCCTTATTTTAAGCTCTCTGTTGCATTTCATCTGACAACAGGGATAGCAGTTATCTCTCTATTTATAGTAATTTTTATTCTTTATTCTATTGAATATGTGTAAATTAATCAATTTGTATTATTTGATCTGCCATATGGTACAGTACCGGTAAGGATGCTTTTAGCTTACAGTAAAACAGTACATACAATAACTTCTGATAATGGATCTGAATTTGCTGAGCATCAATATATGGCTAAAAAGCTAAAGGCAGATTTTTATTTTGCACATCCCTATTGTTCCTGGGAAAGAGGATTGAACGAATATACAAATGGACTGATCAGACAATATATTATAAAAGGAACTGATTTTGACCTGTACTCTGATGATTTTATTCGATTGGTACAGAATAAGATAAATAAAAGACCAAGAAAAAAACTAAATTATCAAACTCCTTCTAAAATATTTTATGCATCTTTAAATTAAGTTGTCGCATTGGGTACTTGAATCTGCTATGCTTCTTACAATTTGTCCATTATTTTCAGTCCAGATAAATACATTACCTTTGTCAAATCTTTTTTCATTTATTCATTCTCTTTATTGTAATTTTCTTTTAATCTGAGTTCATTAGAATTGTATCTTCTTGATTTGATTTTGCCATTTATTTTTATGAAAAATTTATATTCTTGATCTTTCTCATGCCAAATGATATTGTCAATTTGACCATGTATTTCTGGTCGAACTATTTCTTGGACAAAGTCTCCCCATGTAAATTGGGGTTCTAATACAATCTTCATTTTATTCCATGGTCTAACATGAAAAATTTCATTCTTCGTTTCAAGAATTAAGTAATCATTCTCAGTCGAGACACATTTCGCTAAAGGTAATCCATAATCATGTTTGCTATTTAAAACATTATCACTGACAAGGTAATTTAAAGAATCACCTCTCGTCCATGGATAATCTATCCATTTCCCTACATAGTATTTGAGATTAGTTTCCATATGGTACAGTACCGTTTGAAACTTCAATAAATTTTTATCTGTAATAGACATTATATACAATAAGATTTTAGACTGATGATTATCAGTAAGTTATAACTTGTAAATTCTAAAACTCTGAATATTAATAACATATTGAATTTTATTGTTTGTAAGTATCTGATAATCATAAATCATAACCCGTT
Organism: Dysgonomonas sp.; assembly: GCA_031546965.1. Taxonomy (GTDB): domain Bacteria; phylum Bacteroidota; class Bacteroidia; order Bacteroidales; family Dysgonomonadaceae; genus Dysgonomonas_A. The sequence continues at coordinate 3,478 of JAVBJR010000611.1, read as the reverse complement.
ATTCAATATAAACTCTAATGAATAGTCTATATTTTTTCATTTTTCTTCTTTAAATCTATGGTAAAGAGCTAATATCTCTTCAGTTACTTCTTTATTAATAATTTCATTATTTATAAAATTAAATGATTTCATTATTTGGGAAATGGCTTCACAAACTAGCATACATAATTTATAAAATTCTATTCTATGAATTATGTATTTAGTATCTACATAATATACAGCCACATCTTCTGCGTTTATCCCATCATCATCATATCCAGGCTCTACTGGACCAAAAATAATGGATTTATATTCCTTAATATAGGCTTCTTTTTTTATTGCTTTATTAAGACAAATAAGTATTTCATTAAAAGATAAAGAACTCCAAATTAAAACTGGATCCTCATATTTTAATTCTTTATCATCTGAATAAACAAATCGAATAGGATGATCTAAATTAATATCACCATTTTTCTTTGTATTATATTTTACTTTATATAAACTCATTTTTTTAATATATTAATTTTCTATCCACCAAGTACTAATAACTTTGTCACTTCCATCTAATTTATAGAATCCTGATATTGTTCTTCCATCAACATATCCAACAAATGTGCGAGCACCTGTTAGATCAAAAGCGTTATTGTCCATTGCATTCTTAAATGCTTTGTATCCTATATTTTTCATTTTTTGTTCTGTAAATATTAATGGATCAAAAACTGTTTTTTCGTAAACTGCTCCATTTGCTAAATAGCTTCCTTGTATAGGATTTCCTAATATATCAGCTTGGAATACTTTATACTTTATTGTTTTTATTCCTTCTATATTTGTTGGAGTTGAATTTAATACTTCGATTCTACCTGTACCTCCATTTGTAAATATTTGACGATTAAAATTTACTTCATTATGACAACCAACCATACCATTACTAGAATTAAAGGACGGTTTTCCAGCGTTATTTAATGTCACATCATCTATATGTCTAAATGCACTCTCTAAAGTTTGATTATCTAGTCTTGCACCATTCTTCACATAAGGAACACTTCTTGCCACCTCTCTAAACTTCGTAATTCTACCGACCTCGTCGACTTCTCCTAATATCGCTTTTATCTGAGAATATTTTATCTTATTCTCATTTTTGAACAACCTAACGAACTCATCCAATTCCGATGGTGCAATAGCATTATCTGAAAGTTTAAAAAACTCTAGCAATCTACCTCGTGTATAACTAGTTGATAGCCTTGTTAGTTTCCCTTCGGTTGAAAGAGAATATATAGCTCCTCTAAAGAAAATCTTAGATTCCTTTGCCAGTTTTGAAGCTAACTTTTGTCCTGCCCGTAACTCTCCTGAAGCTACTACTGGTAGAACAATCGCAGCACTATACAAGGTTGCCGAAAGAGCATCTTTACGAGCTACAGAATACATCAATCCTATGGCTTCAGGTATGGCATCAGCTGCAACAAAAGATGCTAGAATAGAGGATACATCTATTACTCCATACACAATCGGATCAAGTACACTCCATTTATCCTTATAGGTTTGGCTGAAATCATATACAGGAGGACTCTCATTGGTACCACCATATACCGCCGCAAGATCTTTAGTCCATTGAGAAAAACCATTCTTAAAAGCATAACCAGTAATATATTTATTCGCTGTCAATTCATCCAATTGCTTTTCTTTAAAATCAATGGAGTTTGAATAATCTAACCAGTCATCTATACTACCATTATTAGCTTTATCAATCAACTCGGCTCGTTGTAATTCATACAATAACAATTGACTTTCATAATCTGGATTAGGAATAGATATAGATCCACCAGTAGGTGAAGTCGTTGTATAAAAAGAAGATGGTCTAGACAATTTGTCGATTTCATCAAAGTATTTATTGCTTTTCAGAATAACCGTTTTTACAAAACCATATCCTGGCATATACTCTTTTCCTTCTTCTTTCTCTTTTGGTTCAATTGTACCATCTGCATACCTCAAACCTAAGTATATCACATATGGTTTATAAGTTTGCGTATAAACTTTTTGAATGAACTCTTCTGTCTGCGCTGCTCCAATGTTTTCGTATGTAGTAACTGCTGTTCCTTCCATTCTGGCCTTTGTGGCTTTTATTTTCTTAATTTGGTCGGTTTTAACATCAAGTCCTTTCGCATATACTCCCGGCATATAATGTGTTACACTATAATTTGTCATTCCAATTGTGTTTTTGGCATGAAAATAAGGAACCGTAATAAGTATTGCATTTTTGTCTTTTAAATTGGAAGCCTCATAAACACTTTTGGCATATTCATTCCAATTTCCTTGGACTAAATAATCTATTTTGGTATAAACGACATAAATATTTACAGGATTGTTCTTTTGTTTGGAATATTCGGACAAGTATACTAATCTATGATCCATTTTAAATAGTTCTTCTCCTCCTAGAGGAACACCACTTCCTACCGATATGTGACCTAACTCATTTTCAGATAAATTTGTATTGTATGTATAGTTGGAATTATCTTTTATAATTAAAGCATTTAGTTGCGTTACTGAATTTTTTATTTGTTCAGGTGATAAATTGTCACTTTTCAATCTATTGATTTGCATCCCATTTGGTACATCCATGCTGTTTATTTCAAAAAATGAGGATGTATATAAGCCATCTCCACAAGGAATATTGATCGCCTTATCAATATTGTCTTCGATAAATTGATTGAGTTTTTCAGTATTCAATTTATCTTTTATTTGAGCATAAGTAACAACCAATTCTTTGGATGGACAAGGACGCTCAATATCAAAGAACAAGGAAATCTTATCTGTATCTTTTGGTTTATTGATATAATTGATTGCTCCGGGATATTTAACATTGGTTTCATTCTCGAAATAGCCATTATCTATCCAACAGTATATTTTATCATTTTCTTTAAACCCATATAATACACCTTTCTTATCATTATTAAACTTGCATGCCTCATAAACTAAAGTTGTAGGATTCGGTAAGTTCGCAACCTTATAATCCGGGGTCAATACATAATTAGCAAATTCCCCCTCACTCTGCCCTTGAAACGCATACAATTTAAGTTTCGGATCGTTTATCTGCTTCCAGTCCAGGTGTGTAAGTTCGTTTCCGCTTGCATAATCCATCAACAAAGCGCTTGTTCCTTCGCCGGTCTTGTATTGTTCCCAGGTATGCTCCAGATTGAACACCCCGTGACCCAGCTCGTGAGCGGCGGTCTTTTGGTTTGCCGAACCAAATACATAGCCAAACTGTCCGTTCAGACGCATATAGCCCATTTGCCTGGTAGAAGAGGGTTTGCTCGAAACAAACAACACATAGCGTTCGCTATTACCATACGCCTTATTGATGGCTTGCTGCATACTGCTGTAAGTAGACAACAGCGTGTTTTTCTGGGTAAGAATTGTCGAGCTGCCTTCTAAATAAGGAGCAATATCAAATACTTGTTCGTTTTTGATAAAATTTATGGTAACTCCTGCTTTGTTCCAGATC
>JAVBJR010001103.1:0-4122 GCA_031546965.1 Dysgonomonas sp. | reverse complement strand
GGCGTGTCGTCTGAGGTCGACACTGCGGTCTCCCGAGGACCCAGCGAGCTCAGTTGGTCTCTCCCGTCATCACCAACATCTTCTTGAAGGATGCCTCTTCCCTACCTTCCCACCCATTGGGGTCCGGATGGTGCGTGGGCTTCCCGAGTTCCGGTCGGACCTTCATACAGCAGTGCTGTTGGCTGTCTGGTGGTTTCTGCGGAGCGTCAACGGGGTTGCGCTGGTTGAGCTTTTGGGACTGTGTCCCTACCGACGGCTGGCCAGGCGCTCTCCGGGGTTTGGACTTCATCTGCCCTCCTACAAAACGTGCCGGATGTACTCCACAAACTCTTAAACTCTCGTCGTATGTCGTCGTGGGCATGTTGGCTGCGACAAAGATGCTGGTGTCCGTCGGCAGCTACGTTTTCCTGCTCTTCGTGCCAGTGACCCGTGATGTCTAAATTTTGAAATGTGATGTTTTGACTTGTATAAAGCTCGTTTCGTCTTGTCTGGGAGTTGCGGCCCTGCCCTGAATTGTAAACCTGCTAAAGTGTTTAGTAAAATTTCTGTTTTTTTGTTTTTTTTTGTTTTTTTTTGTACCGTTCTCTGGTCTCTGCTTCTTTTTAGGGGGGAGGTGTAACGGCCCGGTGCAAACCACCGCGGCCATACCAAATTCTCCCTATCTAAAGACGTGGCGTGGTTGGGGTGGTGGGAAAGCAACGACGCTTTCACCACCGCCCCCCCCACTATGAACAGGGAGTTGAAGTGGTCAACTTCCTATGATAAGCGCCGTAATGGCAAGTGCGCTTTATCACAGTGGTGGCGCTCATGTAGGCGGCGATAGCTAAACCCCTGGTGGCGGCCAGGGAACTATCGCACCTATAAAAGGAAGCGACCAGCCAGCAAACCGGCAGTCTGTGGCTGGCTACAGTCGAGTGCAGACCTCCACTGGGAAGGCTCTCACTCCTCATAAGTCACCACTAACTTTGGTGCCTAGTAGCAATTGTGCTATCTAGATCACGACCATTGTATCCACAATAAGTGCGAATAAGTTGTGTGTTAATAAAGACTTGCTTATTTAAACTTGTTTGTTTGTTTGCGCGCTTTTATTCGCGGTTTGTACGACTGCGCATGGACTGGTCGTTACAAGTTTAATTACACCACAATAACATTTCTCAGTTTAAACATATTCATTTGAATTTCAGTCCATGTGGGAAATGCTTGTACGTCGCAAGACTGACTGAAACTGAGACCAGATATTTATTGTTTCAGGGTCTGAATACCTACATGACAACCTTATTATTCACCATGACCTGAAGCCACAAAACCTCTTCATAACTGACAAAATGGAAATCCAAATTGGAGATCTTGGGATTTCTGCAATGTTGAGATTTGATGGGGAACAAAGATAGTAAGCTAAATTCAACTTGCACCATACGTGTATGATCGATTTTTCTTATGTAATAATGTGTGTATTACTGTGTTTCATAAGTTCGGGGGGGGGGACTGGCCTGCATGGCTCCTTAAAAGTTGGTCCATGAAGGACATGGCCGAAAAGTTGATGTGTGAGCCGTTGGATGCATTTTGTACAATTTCCTTGTTGGCAAAAGACCTTTCTTCACTACATGCTTGAAGAACATGTACAAGAAAATTAAGAATACAGATACCATATTCCGTTTGGGATCTCTCCAGATGTTCGCAAACTCACTCGGTCCCTCCTTGAACCCAACCCTGCAAAACTCCCTGCTATGGCTGAAGTTTTGAACCACAACTTTATTGCTGCTGAATATTTGCCATCTGAACTTCCAACATCCTGTTTGACAATGAAACCGATTTTTGAAGTTGACATGAACATTCTCCTGAGCATTTTTGAAACTACACAAGTCGTCATTGTGAAAGGCAACAAGAAACACTAAAGTTAAATGAAATGAAATAGTAAATGTGTGGTTATTCTTTTGGAAATGATGAGACTAAAACTGGTGATGCACCATTCAGTGTACAAGGACTACTGCAAATGCCCGGCGAAGCTGATGTTTGTGATGGAAATGGTTTTTGACAGACATGTTGTATTTGTAGGCAAGTTGCAATGTTCATATTGAAATCTTTCCAGCAGATGATAAATCAGAAGTGTGTAAGTTGTCTGACTGGGTTCCACAATTGCCACATGCGTTTCCGTGCAAACTGTGTTATGAGGTCGACAACCATGAAGGTATTCTTTTGAGTTACGATGACACAGAATCATCCGACAATGAAGACGAAGAGTGAGTATGAAAGTCATTATGCTTGTGTTGCAAAGTTAGACTATATTATACTCTATGTTCTAATTGTACGAATATACAGTGTGTTGAGAAGATTGACGGCGAACATCACCACACTATTTGACCTTGTAGGGACATTGAGAATAAGAAAGGAAAACTGTTGAGCAATTTCATAAACCTTGTTGACGATCGTATGTTGAAGGTACGTCAGTGGTGGAAGAAACGTTTGAAACGAGTCTTCAAAAGGAAATTGTTTAGGCCTGTGAAAGCTCGGCCATCAATAGATCTGTGAATTTGTTACTTTTGAAGTACGACCTGTGAAGATGTCGATCAATTGTGGCGCTTGAAGTACATAAAGACTTAGCTCCGTACGTCAAGTGCTATTAACAGAATGCTCCTAAATTTCTTTGCAGGAAGAGACATTTGAAGAGGACGAATCTGAGCAGCTAATTGCATAGGTCTCTGAAACTCCTTCTGCATTCAGAAGAGCAAGATCATAGCTCTCCAGAGCAAGATCACAGCAATCAGAGCAATCAGACACCATTTTTGCAGCAGAATTATAGTTGGAAATTCCTATTTGCGACATAGCAAATAAATGCCACATTTCTCTGCTCATCAAGGACTTTATGTCCAGTTATGCATTAATTACAGTGCCAAAGCCAATTCCACAATCGCTAAATCCACCTATTATAAGATTCATTTTAGAACTAACATTACTCACACCATTTATTAACCATTTAGCAACTGGCAGGTGTTTCACATTGGAATGCGGTTTAGAAATGTCATAAGTCAATGGACACAAATGCACCCTAGCCCGCGAAAATAAAAGCACCGGGAAATGTGTCATTTAATCATCCCGCGAAAATTTGGTCGCGCGCCAATTACCACTTTTACAGTATGGTGCTCCTCCACAACACTGCATATAGCCAACACTGTTCACTGAATGCTCGACCATAAGCTTATTGTCAGATTTTCTGGATTACTTGACGGTCCAGACAATGTGTATATTAATGAAAAGAAGCACATCAAAAATGGAGATTTTGGTTTTTCTACAATACTGGGAATTTACGGGTAGCGTTACCGCTACCGCTACCGCATGCACCGCTAAAAGTAGCGGTAGCGGTCCCTCGGCGTCGTAACTGTTTTCGTAAAACTTTCTTGAATTTTAGCGAAAGAACGGCTGAAGATATCGATTCGCCGTTTGGTATGGCCACTCAAATAAGGTAAATGAATTTTATTAACCTGTTTTGAATTAATTTCGTCCGTTCAAACGAAAACGATTGTAAGGTTTCGTCGAATCCGACAGTTTTGATCAGAACATTTCAACGGAGCATCCAAAATTCAATCCGATGATTTCGAACCGTGCAGAATTAAATCTTCTTTTTTTCTGTATGTCAAGTTTACTTTTTTTATCCGTTTTCCAGGGCGAAAAGTCTAGACGGACTCATTGCTTAACTTGAAAATCGCCCGATTTCAAAATGACTTCTAGCCTCAATCGTACTACGAAAATCCAAGGAAACTTATACGAAAACGGTAAGTTATTCACTTTATTTAATCGTATCCATTTCGTTAATTTTACATGTACAAGAAATTTACTATGCATTTTCTTCTTCAACCAGCTTTTCCAGATTGGCCCCGCCCAAAATCCAAAATGGCGTCTCGATGCTCTACCTTAATTGACCATTTTGGCGTTTTTAATGTGCGCATGCGCATTGGTGGCGCCACCTGTTGACAGTTTAGGGAACGCTTAACGACGTGACGCTTTATATTTCCTATAGCCACATGAGCTTACTATTTTGGTGCTACCGTTGCTTCCGAGGGGAAAATCTCTTCATCCAGGCAAGAATTAAGTTAGATTTCGTTACATTTACATTTTAAAAATGCT
>JAVBJR010001101.1:0-4040 GCA_031546965.1 Dysgonomonas sp. | reverse complement strand
GTACATGTTTGAAGGGAGACTGATTTATGCACCACCATGCAGGAAAAAAGTGAAACTTATCCACTACCACCCAATTCTCATCCCACTTCCACCTGTGCCCCAGGCTCCCCTCACCACCAACCAACATTCCCCTACAAAAAGGAAATGAATCGGCCTACATCTCAATATTTCTAAAAATAAACTTATATTTCTGCTTTCCATTTTTACTAAGTTTATTATAAGGTTGTCATGAATGGTTTGTGTGTTTGTTTGTTACCAGGCATTTAATTATTTAGATTATTTTTTTTTACCCAAGCATACGGTGGTCCTACAAAAACCAAAGGGCCCAATGGTAACTACGAAAACCAAAGGGCCCAATGGTCACGATGGAAACCAAAGTGCCCAAAGGTCACGATGGAAACCAAAGGGCCCAATGGTCACGATGGAAACCAAAGTGCCCAATGGTCACGATGGAAACCAAAGGGCCCAATGGTCACGATGGAAACCAAAGTGCCCAATGGTCACGATGGAGCCCAAAGATCCCAAAGGTCATGATGGAGACCAAAGGGCCCAATGGTCACGATGGAAACCAAAGTGCCCAAAGGTCACGATGGAAACCAAAGGGCCCAATGGTCACGATGTAAACCAAAAGGCCCGATGGTCACGATGGAAACCAAAGTGCCCAATGGTCACGATGGAAACCAAAGTGCCCAATGGTCACGATGGAAGCCAAAGGGCCCAATGGTCAAGATGGGCAACAAAGGGCCCAATGGTCACTATGGAGACCAAAGGGCCCAATGGTCATGATGGAGAGCAAAGGGCCAATGGTCACGATGGAAACCAAAGGGCCCAATGGTAACTACAAAAAGCAAAGGGCCCAATGGTCACGATGGAGACCAAAGGGCCCAATGGTCACGATGGAGGTCAAAGGGCCCAATGGTCATGATGGAAACCAAAGGGCCCAATGGTCACGATGGAGGTCAAGGGCCCAATGGTCACGATGGAAACCAAAGGGCCCAATGGTCACGATGGAAACCAAAGTGCCCAATGGTCACGATCGACTCATGTTTTTAATAAACTTAGTACCCAAAAAACTTAGTTTTTTCCACGGCTTGTTCCTTCTTGGTTTTCATCACTGTTTGTTTTCAAGCTAGCGGTTGAATCAAATCATGCTGCAAATCAATTTTATTATTTTAAATACCCTCTCACACCCCCACCACCAGGTACAGGCCCTGTAATTGATTCTTGTTGCACCTTCCCAAATTATTTTAAAATTGATGTGCACTGAAATTTCCAAATTAGTATCATTTTATTTCAATATTTGACATTTTCATGAAAAATTGTGCCTACAATAAAACCTTTATATCAGGAGATGTATTGCATTATTTGGAATAATTTTGCCTGAATTATTAAGAAGAACTCATAGCAATGTCACCATAATCACGATATGAATTGTTTTACGTAACTGAAGAACTTCTGTGCCTTTCTGTAAATGCATGTCTGCAGCTAACGAATGCAATGACTCCACCCCCCCTAACATTCTGTTGTTCACAAAACGGCCACAGAGTGGCCTTGGGGCGCAACGGGCGCGATCAACACTGCAGCACACAGCCTATGGGTGAAGGAACACTCTCTACATTCATACACTCTTGGTCATATTTATATCTCTGTAGCCATTAGTTAAAGATAGCCTGTAATCGCATTTGTTACATAGAATATTACATTATTTACAACTTTCCAATTGAAACTAGCAGGCTTATCTTTAGTGGTTACAAAGATAGAAATGTGATGATCTGGAAGATGATGTCATAGATCAGGTATACGATATGATTTCGAACTTCGCCTCCACATGACATCCTACCCAATCGTGAAACATGAATAGTTATAGGGCAGCTGTTCTATTCCCACTGACACATGGAAACATATCTAGAATGTAAAGCAAGTTCACAATGGGGAACTTGTCCGGTCACTTGAAAATTCAATGTAGGTAGGTTTCATTTCATATATACATATACGTGGGCTATCCGGAAAGTATTAGCCGTTTCTTATTTCAAAATACAAATCTGTTGTTATGCCAAATGTTAATTAACAAGACGTTTAACATGCATTTCATACCGTTTTTCAAAAATATTACCATATTTTTAAGTTGTTTCTTGGCTCTAGGAGAAATTACTGCTATATGCTAAGACACTTTCATCTATTAGTCCAAGCTTTCATGTTGCCGCCAGTATTACATGTTTGACCTAGTTTGAATTGTCAAACTCATCAAACAGGATATAGGTCATTTAACAGATGTGAGGAGCATTTCACAGTAAAGGGAACACATTTTTACTGTCTTCAGGAATTGATTTATGGTACGATTTAAATCACTACTCGAAAAGCAGGAGTTGTCTTACGGCTGGTTGAAATTTATGCTGTTATACTGTATTAATTCAGGATGCGAACATCATGAAAATCGACCATATGCACCTCATTTAAACAAATATTTATGTGCTGTTTTCATATGGTGTTATGTCAAATTATGACTCACAACTGTACAAATACTAATCGCATAGGAATCCATATAAACCTATATGTTTCACATGATTAGTTGTAAGATAGGTCACCTTGACGACCTTGACCGTAAGGAACACAAAACAATGTCAAACAACAACATAATATACAACAGCATTTTCCTCTGACATCATATATTCTGCAAAATAAAAATAGCGTAATTTACATCGTATACTTTGTAATTGAATTATAAAATCACATTTCAATATACGAGGGTCATTAGGAAAGTATTCGCCGTTTATTATTTAAAGTGGCAAAGTTGTAATGCCAAATGTTAATGAACAAAACATTTAACATGCATATTACACTATTCTTAAAAATATTGCAGTATTTTTGTAAGTGTTTCTTAGCCCTAAGAAAAATTACTGCCCTCGTTTGAACTGTCAAACTTTTGTCAAACGGCATATATCACTTAACAGTAGTGAAGAACTGTTCACAGTAAAGGGAACAAATGTTTACAGTACGTTTGTTTGTTTATTAAAAAGTCGAGCATGACGCACCAAGATAATCTACCCGTATGAGATCAAGTTCTCTGATTCATTTTGTGATATTTAAAATGTCATGACACTGTTTGATAATCTAACCGACCCAAACAATGTTGGCTGATTAGATTATTAAAGTTCATGTTCACATTGAATCACACATGTTGTTGAATTAATATCACATTAAACACAATCATAGTGATAATATACAGTGCAAAACTCTTACCACATATACTGCATATTATGTCTATTATCTTGCCTCTTCAAATAGGAAATAAATGTATACCTGCAGAATTATGCAGTATTTTCACTAAACAAAATCATCTTCCAGGTTTTTATAACTTTTTGTATAAATTATGCAGATTTCTGGTGTAAAGATGTGAATATAATTTACCGGAAAGTTTATAAATGCACATCTCTGTTTGTGTATTCAAGTTTATTTTGTTCATAAAATTTATGCAAGCAATTGAATTCATTTTCAATGAAACGATATACAGCAATGTGAATAAAAGTTTAGGACTTAAAAATGCAAATAAATCCGTCATGTTTCTGCGCTAAACCAAGGACTCAATATACTGACCAGGACTAGGCACTGGTTAAATCGAATGCGAGTGTCTGTAGTTCCTTTTTTCGCGGCATGGTGGCGCTACAAGCGGTACCATAAAATACCGAGTATCGAGCAAAGTATCGAATGTGCGCATTCCTAACCTATTTTTATATACCTTGGCGCATTCCATCCCCAATTCCCGAATAAAAAATACCGCAGTTTGTGCCATAAAACGGCACTTTTCACTCGTAATTATGTATTAAATTATACGTGGCTGCTTACCAAAATCTCTACTTGAACCTTGGCTTGAACTAACTCCTATAATTCACTTTTGGAACGTGTAGAACACGATGTCGAACACGATACATATCGGTATTCAATGCAGTGTATCGTATCGTGTTTTGTGTATCGACGGAAGTTCGAAAAACCGCTTCCTCCAGGACCTAGAGATGACGTATTTATCACGTGATTGTGTTAAC
>JAVBJR010000035.1:0-4047 GCA_031546965.1 Dysgonomonas sp. | reverse complement strand
AAATCGCTTACGCAATAAAGTAGTTTTACAGTAACTAATTTCACGTTCACATGCAAATCTGTGCAATCACGATTTCAGCTTTCTGTTCTCCTTTTAACAGTAGTGACGAGGATACCCTAAATTGTACCAATGAGCTTTATACCTCATTGATTGTACACTCTTTAATTTGCATTTAGCGATTCACATTCCGCTTTCTGGATAGCGTTATATGAATCCCGGTATGAAATAAGTTGGCTCCGTTACAAGAAACATTTGCACCCCTTGTCAGATGTGCAAGTGGATTTCTCTCGATACGCTGAAGACCTGCGCGGCGGTTTACCCGACCATTCCCCAGCTTTACACGCACGTCAAGACGCACGTGACCGGTTCGAAATCCACCGGTTACACGTGCTGGTGGCAGGGCTGCATAAACGACGGTCACCCGTTCAAACAAAAAGACACTCTCGTACACCACCTCTGTATCCACACCAACGAACTAGGCCGCAAGAACTGCCAGGACCATGAAGAACAGGAAACATACGTGTGCCAAGTCGCCGGGTGTTCCCTGAAGTTCTCGCACAGGGCTTCTTTTGAACAACACCAGAAGGTCCACGGGACCGTCACGGTCCGCATGGTGCTTCAGAATACGTACCCCGGAATCGGGAAAAGGACCAGAAGCCAAGGCCAAAATTGGGAACGTAACGCGAGTTCTTTGAACACGGATGTACTTGAGGCAAGTCACGTTGCGCTTGGACCAACGCGTTCCGACTTCATTCACGTATAATGTATAAACGTAGATTCTACCGGATAAATCACCCACTGAAAGTACGGAACAGTGGCCGCTTGTCGTGCCGAAGATAGAGCCTCCGGAAGACGATTCACCGGTAATGTAAAATGCATTTTAAAAATGGTTACGCACAATGCGTATTCGATGTCTGTTTGTGGAGATTGCCTCGATGGATGGCAGCGACGGCGAGATTGATTTACCGGATACGCAATTGTTGGAACCAAAGACTGAACCCGTCGAGGAACCCGAGGCTCTAGTAATATTCTAGTTTGAAATGGGGCCAGGGTGTCTACTGTCATGAAATTCCTGAAAATCCTGAAAAAGTCGTGAAATTTGAAAATGGTCCTTATAATGCTGACAATCGTGAAAAAGTCGTGAAATTTAAAAATGGTCCTTATAATCCTGACAATCCTGAAAAGGTCATGAAATTTTACTGAAGCTCAGTTTTTATATGGAGATGAATCGTACCCCCGATAGCTGTCTAAGGCGAGAGTATTTTGGGTTTGTGAACATGGTGTCAGTTAATTGGGCGCTGTTGAACGCCAGAATAAGCAATACACACAAGTAAATTAGACCTAATAGGTTAAAGGACACTCTTTAATTTGAGCTGATGTTGGTTTCTGTGCGTTTCACAGAAACCTCGCAAACAATTTGCAAATAATACCAATTTTAGTGCAATTTTGAAGTTTTACAGAACACGCCATGAGTTTTCTAGTCAACATAATATAAATCTCTAACCACATGAATTTTCTACATGTTATTCCACATAGCACCGTTTTCACGGAATTTTGATATCTGTAATAGTTTTTGAGTAATGAGTGAAAAATTATTTTTGTTGAAACATACGGAAACGGGGTTTTCACTCATAACTCAAAAACTATTAAAGACATCAAATTTCTGTAAAAACAGTACTATGCGGAATAAAGTGACCTGTTATGTCTAATTTACTGGTGTTTATTGTGTTTTCTGGCCCTCAACATCATCAATTTAACGAACCCCCAAATAATATCGTCCTGGACAGCTATCCGCCATTCAGTGTGTGATTCCGCCTTAAACGAATTGAAATTAAAGAACAAACTTGTGCAGCAGAAAGATCAGGACACAGAAATGTTGGCTAAGCTGTTAGAGTGCTAATTGTTTTGAAATAAAATTGTAATTGCAAAATACAGTGCTGATTTTAACGCTTGCTTATAGAAGTCCTACAATAACCGCCTTTGCACAGAGCTCAATTTTAATTATAACTTTATAAATCGGCAGTGTAAATGTTATTACGCAAATAAACGAGACAATTTTAATTGTGTAAATTCCACTTAATGTTAAACATCGTACATACATGATGATTAATGTGGTCATGAAAATTTAAAAGTATGGTCATAAAACTCCTGAAAAAGTCATGAAATTTGAAAATTGGATATCAGTAAGACACATTGTATATCCCTATCTCTCTATCTCCATCTCTCCATCTCTCTCTCTATCTCTCTCTATCTCTCTCTCTATCTCTCTATCTCTCTATCTCTCTATCTCTCTATCTCTCTATCTCCATCTCTTCATCTCTCTATCTCTTCATCTCTCTATCTCTCTATCTCCATCTCTTTATCTCTCTATCTCTTCATCTATCTATCTCTCCATCTCTCCATCTCTCCATCTCTCCATCTCTCTATCTCTCTCTCTATCTCTATCTCTCTCTCTATCTCTCTCTCTATCTCTCTATCTCTCTATCTCTCTATCTCCATCTCTTCATCTCTCTATCTCTGTCTCTCTCTATCTCCATCTCTTTATCTCTTCATCTCTCTATCTCTCTATCTCCATCTCTTCATCTCTCTATCTCTCTATCTATCTCTATCTCTCCATCTCTCCATCTCTCCATCTCTTCATCTCTCCATCTCCATCTCTCCATCTCCATCTCTCCATCTCTCCATCTATCTCTATCTATCTCTCCATCTCTCCATCTCTCCATCTCTCCATCTCTCCATCTCTCTATCTCTCTCCCTCTCTCGGGTTCTCTTATCTCTCACTGTCGGGTTCTCTTATCTCTCTCTGTTGTGTTCTCCTCTATCCCTCTCGGGTTCTCCTCTCTCCCTCTCTCGGGTTCTCTGTTCTCGTTTTCTCTTATCTCTCTCTGCTGGGTTTTCCTCTCTCCCTCTCTCAGGTTCTCTGATCTCACTGTCTGGTTCTCTTATCTCCCTCTCTCGGGTTCTCCTCTCGCCCTCTCTCGGGTTCTCTTATCTCTCACTGTCGGGTTCTCTTATCTCTATCTGTTGTGTTCTCCTCTCTCCCTCTCTCGGGTTCTCTTGTAAGGAGCCAACGCTACGTTACCCGGTTGGGGGGCTTCCCTGACCGGCAAGGGCGAGGGTAACGACCGCTCGCGTTCATCAACAAAGGCCGGTGACGTCAACCAACGACCAGGGGGTTCGAGAACCTTCTCCATGGAAGGCGGTGCGTACGAAGAAGGTTCTGGAAGGGGAAAGAGGGGATAAAAGGGGACGAACAAGAAGAGAGGGCCTGTCTGTCCGGGGGAACCGCTGCTAGTGATCCTTGGCGTTTTACTCAGTTTACGCATCGAATGTACCGTCGGGAAACTTACTTCTGTAGTGCGTCGCCCTCTGGGATTTATATGTTCTCGTCTCATTACCAGTGGAATACTAACTCGATCTGTGACTAACTCGAACGCCGTGTACACCGTCGTAAGTCGTGGGGAATTGGACTGGGTTGTTGTTGGAATAAGTGGAATAAAATATCGACAAGCTGTTTCGACAAACCTGTGTCTCCCACGTGTCTCGCTCCTTCTCGGACAGCCAACCAGTTCGCGGGACCAGACGTTGCTGAAGGTTGAAGTCGGTGCTGTTGGTTGACATCCAGTGCGGCTGCGTCATCTGACACACAGTAAGCAGTTAGCGTTAACCGTCGCTCCGGAGGAGCCTTGTACTCTTATCTCTCACTGTCGGTTTCTCTTAACTCTCGGTTGCGTTCTCCTCTCTCCATCTCTCGGGTTCTCTTCTCTCTCCCTCTCTCGGGTTCTCTTATCTCTCACTGTCGGGTTCTCTTATCTCTCTCTGTTGGGTTCTCCTCTCTCCCTCTCTCGGGTTCTCTTCTCTCTCCCTCTCGGGTTCTCTTCTCTCTCCCTCTCGGGTTCTCTTCTCTCCCTCTCTCGTGTTCTCTTATCTCTAACTGGCGGGTTCTCTTATCTCTCTCTGTTGGGTTCTCCTCTCTCCCTCTCTCGGGTTCTCTTCTCTCTCCCTCTCGGGTTCTCTTCTCTCCGTCTCTCGGGTTCTCTTATCTCT
>JAVBJR010000188.1:0-2910 GCA_031546965.1 Dysgonomonas sp. | reverse complement strand
GCATAGCTCCTGATGATGACTAGCTAGCCTAGTCGAAACATGTTGAGATTATAATAAACTTTCAATTATAAGAGGCGGAGTACTGGACAACTGGATTTAAAGTACCTCTTAGTTTTTTCCCCTTCATATCAACTTATAAATCCTCTTAATGCTTTGCAATTTTTGACATGTATGTAAAGAGGTAAGTGGGTGTTGGAGTAGGGTTGACCGGGGCCAAATGCGACGCGGGGTAAAACCGCCAAAAGGCGTGGCGTTCGCAAACACAACTCAAAAATCGGAATTATTGCAGTCAAGCTATCCCATCATGTGTCTGTAAATGTTGTCAAAGTTTGAAGACGTTCGCATGAGCCGATTTGGAAATAACTCGGAAAATACGATTTCAGCGAACCTACATCAACATTTACACTCGCATATTCCGAATCCAAACGTTTTTCATAAACATCAAAAAATTATTATACTTAGCGTATGTTGAAGCCTGGTTTCAAACCTTAAAAACGCGCCTAGCTAGTTTGTTGCTGTGCGTTTCGTTGATGATTTGTAAACATAATCTGCTTGTTCAAAGTCCGAGTGGGGCACGAACGAGTCAAAATACCGTCAAAATACGGGTACGTCGTACGAAGTACGGCGTATCGAGTATCGCTCGGTATCGCGTATCGAATGTCACGTATCGAGTACCGTGTACGGCGTCAGCTTCGTTTTTCCGTACGATTTCGCCACATCCAAGGTTGATTTTTAGCCTGTATCCAATTCTAATGGTCGATTCATGATCAAAGTAAGTTCATAACAACATTGTCTACTTGCCATTAAATCAACTCGGATTTTGGAGTCGGTTTAATTAGTTTTATATGGATTTCTAGTTGGCGTTATTGGATAACTTTAGCAACATGAGGTGAGGAAAACCGTCAGTTGGCCAGGTTAGTGGAAATAAATTGTCCGTAATATTTTTTCTACAGTTATTCAATGTATTCAGAACAATATTATAATATAGGTCTGGAGTTGTGAATCGCAATGACTGCCTTGCTGTATTTAATGGCGCGGTTTTACCCCGCAATTTTCCGATTTTCAACATTGCGCCCATGCGACTTTGGGGATTTTTCACGCGGGCGCAATCGTATGAACCCCGGTAAACAAATTATAGCCTTCAAGCCTACAAGTGCATTGCAAAAGTTTAGAAACACGCACTCACAACGAAACATGCATGTCTATCTGAAATTATTTCTCAACTCTCTGATTCTTTAGGTAAATAGTAAAGGAATAGTTTAAATCTGTGGAATGTACCCTTCCATATTATGCAGCCAAATTCATTTTAATGTGTATTGTGAAAACACAATGTTGCATTGAAGAGTGACCTACTGTTTCAGAAGTTTAGAAACCTGGAATTTCTGTTTCATAAGTTTATAAACGCAACAAGAACTTAAAGTAATTTACGCCTCACGAAATAAAACTGACTCCTATACATGAAGTAATCATCAATAAAGATCATATAACATTTATGTTCTATTTGGTAACCTTGTGACCTGATTACGGCTCTCACACGACATACATCCGGAGCAATTTCAGTTCAACAATTTAACGGTTTTGCTTTTAAATCATCAATGTTGACAGGTTATGGTTTTGATAACCGGTTTTTCATTATATGCCAAACATTTTCAATAGTATTTAAGTCTGGATAAATTGCAAGCTAGTCAAGCACTGTCATGTTTTGCTTCAATCTGAAACCACAATTTGACAGAATTTGACACATGACATGATGCATTCAATGTCTTGCTGAAAAATAAAAGGTTGGTCATCTGGAAGATTTTCAGGTGTAGGAGCAAGGAACGTCTCCAACATATCTGTCCAATTACACTATGCTTGAGAATGCACATGGCCTTATGTCCCACTGCAGCCACACATTCCCATACCATAAGGTTTTTTGGGAATTGCTCAGCACTTTTAAGACACTGGGCGAATTTCCTCCCCTCTACATTGATAGACCCGTAGTGCATCATGATCACAAAACATTAGTGTGACCGGAGCTGGGCATACACACGTGATGTTGAAAAACTGTTTAACTGCACAATTGGATTTAGAGCCCTTTCACCCTTGCACATGCTACTTTCGGTATACCAGTTCGCTTCCAGCTCACACTTAAGCACTATGAAATGACAGAATGACTCCTTCCCACCGCAGCAGCTATGACATATACAGTTTTCCCACTCAGCCGTATCTCGGCAATCCTATTTCTCTCCTGTACAGGCGGCTCCATTCATGTATCAAGTTTCATACTGTGTGATTGTCTGGAAATGCCCCTTGCAAGAATAGCATGATCTGTTTTTATAGTTTTATGCCAGGAACTGCATATGTTTCTAAACTTATGTAACATGAACTTCAGGTTTCTAAACTTATTCAACAATAGCATTCCTTTCAACGTCACATTTATTAAACCCATTACACATTAAATTGACTTTGCCTGCATAATATGAAAGGGCACATTCCACAGATTCAGACTATTGCATTACTTTTTCGCTATTCTATGATGGAGTTCAGAAATAATTGCAGATATACATGCATATGTCGATGTGAGACCGAGTTTCTAAACTTTTGCAATGCACTTGTATATCCTTGGCTTTCAAACACAAGTTAGTTTTTAATTTTACGACAAGTAGTTTTACGGGAATTAATTGGTAAGTGATTTTTTGACGCATTTGGCGCTCGGTCCCCCCTACTAATTAGATTGCATCACCTGAGCTTTTAACACACTGTTTTTTTTCTCTTTATAACTGATTAGAACAATCACGTTAAGTGAAACGTTTATTTCCACTTCAGCACCCAACGCACAAATCACACCCCTAGACCAACAGGCCTCATGCCATTTGTATTATAAATATACTATATATTAATATAGAAATAGAAGTCAGTGCTGCGACA
>JAVBJR010000675.1:0-2569 GCA_031546965.1 Dysgonomonas sp. | reverse complement strand
GAAGGCAGAGGGGAGGAATAGTCCAAATGAAGGGGTGATGGTGTTTGGCTTGACGTCATCCACTGACAGGGAGTTTTCTGGCTCCAAGGTTCAAGCCAAACACCATCACCCCTTCATTTGGACTATTCCTCCCCTCTGCCTTCGCTACCGCCCCAGGCAACCGTCTTCTCTCTGTGGCCCCACAGTAGTGTGTTTGTGTGTGAGGGTAATCTGGGCGTTATCGATCGGTTGGACGGTGAAAATTAGCTATAGCAGCTGTCGTTTGTTTGTATACGTACCCAGATTGTTTCATAAAACCAATTTCATGTAATACTTTTAAGCCTTCTCTCCCCTCTCTATTATCTTTCCGTCCCCAAGGTTGGCCCCGCCTCCTCAAATGTTATAAAAATATTTTGTAGTGCGGTCCGTTTGGTCATATATATGAAGCAGTTTCTGCATTCCCATTGGTATCTTGTTTTCGGGATTTCGGTGTTCAGATTCAGATAGAAAGTGCGTAGCGCCATCTGGTGGTCAGAAATGTGTGTAAGATTGATTACAGTAAGCAGACAAACTTTCACTTTGAATATCTACGGGGTTTTATTTTTGGCCCATGTTGATACCGAACGGTGATATCCGTTTTAACGGGGAGTTACTTGTGGCCAAGTAGCTTGGATGCTATTTCTATGGCAGATTATATTTAGGCTTTGGAACTATGGACTTAAATTGTAGATTAGCTGTGATGGATTTCGGGAAATGACGTCAAGTTCAATTTTTAGTCACCCACCCTCTCTCCAACAGTGAAAGACGCAATTGTTTCATAGCAGCTGGATCTTTGTCAGCTGTTTACTAAAAGCTTGCTAAAAGTAAATGTTATTGATTGCTGAAACCTGTGTTGCTATTTTTATGGTATTACGTAACAGGCGTTATTGGCATCATTGGTGTATGTTTATTACATGTGGTTTCTCGCGAACTGTTCGGATAAGAGAGGGCCATACGTTCGGTTTATCGAAACCGTAGGAGTTGCATACGTAGCCGTGTGCAGGAAACGTTGTTAGCCAATGGAGCTCGCAACCAACCAATGTCAAAATGATGATGGCGAAAGATTTGTTACTATAAAATTATTAATGCACAATGTAAATCGACGGGGAGTTACTTTTGACCCGCATGGTCCTAAACGCGAAAGAAATAAAGAATATGCGGGGAGTTACTTATGGCCCACTGCGTGCAAACATGATTAGGGAAGCCCCGTGTCATCCGGGAAACAAACAAACGACATCAAATGATACATAGCTTAGTCCCGCGTTTGAATGTCGACATATGGGGGTTGGAAAAAAGTTAATTGCGCTGGCTGGTCATTAATTTTGCAGTGAAAAGTTGTTTGAGTCGTCCAGTGAAATGATAATTACACCTGGCAGCATGGTCATTATATAGCTGTGTGTACGTTCGTTGTTTTGGTTGGATGGAGAAATAATATAATAATAAAAAGGAATGATGCAACCTTGACTCGCATTCAGTTTGCTCGTTCAGTGTTGCCCGGGTTCGGTCTCTCGGCTTTTATACAATATAAAATCCGCCATTGTTGTTTGCTGGAAAGCTACCACAGACTCATTCAAGTTTGTATTTATTGTTCCCCCTGTTTGAAGGAGTCCTCTTATAACCGGTTGCTCTGGTGGTTGTTGTGACCGTTGTTGTTTCTTCCTTGTGAAAAATAAGAAAGAACCCCACCCCCTTGTCTTCCTCCCACCATTCTTTTGGTGTCCCAAAATGGCTGAAACATCCCCCCATTGACATTGTTTCGCTGGGATTTTTTATTCGTATAAAAGTCGTCTGACTGATGATGCAATACTTGTCATATCCATGTGTACAGTTGGGAACAATTGTTGGGGACCATCAATAAAATACGTCATAATTATGTCGCAAAATGAGACGTAGTTTATGGATGGTCCCTTTTCTTGGAACAAGATGTAATTATATTAGAAATCAAAGAAAATTGATACTACTTGTATGATATGTTAATAGGCAATGAGGACGTGATTTATGAAAAATGAAAAACTAAAAAGTTAGTTCAACGTGTAGACACCAGGGGGAAAATCACAACGCTGTCGTCTCATTTTCTTGTAGCAATCTTAGTTTGAAACCTGATGGTGATAAATAGTTTAAAAAAAAAATTTGAAAATGTTAGAGGAAAATTGAAAATAAAGCAGGTTTTTTTGTTTGCCGGTGATAAGCAACGTGGTTTTGCGATTAGAAAAAACCGGTATGGCGAGCCGCAGAAGTCGTAAGGATGTGTTAACTATTTTCTCAAATCAAACAAGTTTGAAGTTGTTGGTGTCGATGACCATGGGAGTTGAAAACTCGTCTTCATGTTATTTTTTGTTTGCTTTTCGAATTTTTAATTGCAACGAATTCAAACACGCAAACTGCACGTGTTTCTTCCTGCGATTATTATATATACCCCCACCGCGTTATCTACGGACTTCTTCAACAAAGGGGACCTTTCGGACAAAAGGAGGATTAGAGGGGGACCGGGCTCAACAATAGTTGAACAATGGCAATTAAAGGATTAAAAGGTCCCTTTTGTTAAAGAAAA
>JAVBJR010001219.1:0-3587 GCA_031546965.1 Dysgonomonas sp. | reverse complement strand
TTAATGATGGCCTAACCGTCAAATGGCAACACTGCATGCTGAACACTTGGCATGGGGCGCTGCGCTTCGCTGCATAGCTCCTTAGCTGTGAGGTGGCATCGAGTGACCAGGGGAAGTTGTAAAACAAATTCTGTGATAACTCTCGCATCTTACAACCAATTTGTAATCGGTTTGCACCAATGTATTCGAAATGCCTTCAGCATGATTTCCCTCAATTAAACTATGCACCTATCACAAGAAATGGCAAAGTTAGAAATCGACTGACCTTGAAAAATCGCTTCAAGGTCACGTGCGATATGCTTTTCGTATTCCCCATACATGACTTCCTATTCAACCACGAAGTCTGAAAATGCTATCGCTTACCGTTTCAGATGTAAATACAAAAACCATAGACTTATGCCTCACCCTGTATAGCAAACGGTAATTTGGCGTCGTACTTTCCCTAGGCGCATTTAAAAACTGCCAAAACGACCGTGTTACATAATTTTATGCAATATAAAACTGGAAATTCAGGTTGAAAGTCATGTTATCAGGGCTAACATGCCATGTTCATGCTATGCTATTGTGTTTTTGAATGCGCATACTGATTTTTATTAGTGAAAAATACTTTCATTCTTTGTGCAGTCATCGTTTAATGATTTTCCCCCCGTTAAACAACTTATTAGCTTGCAAATTAGTACTATGGTATTAATCTGTTGCGGGGTTTCACTCCGATAATAAATAGTCAATAAAATCCATAAAAGCCGCAGAGGAATGAAGAAATGTGTAAAAATTGACCTCGCAGTATATAACATACGCTCGATATAACGAACGAATATTTCATCCCGTTGGTACGTGTTCGTTATTATAACGATCGAGAGCCAAGAATTTGGCACAGAAATGTGTCAAAGTTTTCCTGATAGGGAGTTAGGGAAAAATCCGTACGGGACGACGTAACAGACGTATGACATCATCTGGCAAGCTTCACCTGCAATCTTCTCACACTTAAGCGGACGTCGAATGACGTCATACGTCTCTTACGTCGTCCCGTACGTATTTTTCCCTTACCCCCTATTAGCGTGGCAACGCAAGGCGGATGTCTGGTTCAACAGGCATCCCATACCGTAGGGTATGCACTTCTAACAGCAATTTCCTTGCAAAAGATGATTCATATTAGAATGCTTTAATTCTTCTAGTAGTACAAGTTACGGTACCTTACAAAACCATGCCAGTCATGCACATTTAATGTACGGAATTTATGTAATATACCCACATGGATCTCCATATTTAATCTTCGATCGATATATATTGCGAATAGTTAGTTACATTAATTGTTTAGGTGGATGAAGGCCACACCTTGGATTCAATTGTACTCTGATACAGATCCAGTTGTGGATCAATTTGAAACGCAAATGGATAAGTTGGATTCACAGTGAATTCTTTGGATCAAATTGTGGACAGATCGGATCCCATTATTTATCAAATTGGGTTAAATGTATAGAACCTTTAATCCGACCTTGATCAAATTGGATCCAAACTCTTTATAAGGGTAGTTGCTGTAGTCTAACAGCAGAAACATTTTGCTGCTAGACTGGCACAATCAGCCCTACTCCACTGTTGGAGATGAAGTATAGTAGTGGTCATCTTTGATAAATGTGTTTTATTTAAATTAATGCATTAATGATCCTATCAGACTACCTAAGTGAATCACTGATTCACGAGACCAGTGGTAACCAAATGTGCGGCTTGACTGCATCATCAGCCATTGCTTCCATACAAGTGCATTGCAAAAGTTTAGAAACACACACTCACAACGAAACATGCATGTCTATCAGAAATTATTTCTCAACTCCCTGATTCATTATTGAAATAGTAAAGCAATAGTTTGAATCTGTCGAATGTACCCTTCCATATTATGCAGCCAAAGTTATTTAAATGTCTATTGTGAATACACAGTGTTTCATTAAAGAGTGGCCTACTGTTTCAGAAGTTTAGAAACGCGGAAATTCTGTTTCATAAGTTTATAAATGCAACAAGAACTTAAAATATTGTGCTCCCCACGAAATGAAACTGACTCGTATCCAAGAAGTAATAACCAATAAAGAACATACATTTATACTTTGTTGGATAACCCTAGCTGTGACCTGAATACAACTCTCACACGTGCGGGCATTTCTGAAACTAATTAACAACATACATCTGCATGGAGTAATTTCAGCCCAACAATTTAGCAGTTTTGCTTTTAAATCATTAATGTTGACAGGTTATAGTTTTGATAACCGGTTTTTCATTACACGCCAAACATTTTCAATAGTATTTAGTATTATAAGTCCGGCGAATTTGCAGGCCAGTCAAAAACTGTAATGTTTTGTTTCGATCTGCAACCACAATTTGACAGACTTTGCCACATGACATGATGCATTGTCTTGCTGAAAAATAAAAGTTTGGTCATCTGGACGATTTTCAGGTGTAGGAACGAGGAGCATCTCCAACATATCTTCATAGACCTGTCCATTTACACTATGATTGAGAATGCACATGGTTTCACGTCCCATTGCAGCCACACATCCCTATATCACAATATTTTCGGGGAACTTCTGAGCAAAATTCATCCCCTGTACAGTGATATGCCCATGGTCCCTGATACCGTCCCTGATCTCCAAACGTGAGTGTTTTTGATCAGAGCTGGGCATGCACATTTGATGTTGATAAACAGTGTACCTGCACAATTGGCTTTAGAGCCCTTTCACCGCGTGCGCATGCTACTTTTGGTCTTTCGGTCTACCAGTTCCCTTCCTGCTTACACTGGCGTTGTCCTCTAATGCGACACTTTTTAAGCACTTTGAAATGGCAGAATTACTCCTTCCCACCTCAGCAGCTATGGCATCTACTGTTTTTCCACGCTGCCTATCTCGACAATCCTAGTTTTCTCCTGTACCAATTTTCTTAGTGTGTGATGGTCTGGAAATGTCCCTTGCAAGAATATCATGTTAAAATTGACTTTGGCTGGATAATATGAAAGGGTACTTTCCACAGATTCAAACTATTGCTTTACTATTTCCCTAATCAATCATGGAATTCAGAAATAATTTTAGATAGCTAGACACGCATGTGTCAATGTGAGTGTGAGTTTCTAAACTTTTAATGCATTGCACAGTATAATAGCTACAATAAAACTATACCATGCACACTGAGCACCACCTGAGCTAGCTGGCAATATGAGTGGAGCTCCCTGTTGGCCGGACTATATACATGGTCTTGGAGAAAATGGAAAGTGAAGTCGGCACCATGTTATAGTTTCCTATAGTTTGAAAGGGTAAAGTTGCCCAAGACGACTGCCATACTTGAGGATACAAGTTATGCTGGTGAGCGTATAAAATGGTTGGAATGTATATATATATGTTGGTGTCGGGCTCTTTGGTAGTTTTGGCGAGTGTTGGGTTGGACGGAAGCGGAAGCGGAAGTTGCCCCCGTGCTCCTAGTCGTCTCGTGCCGCCTTTTACGACCCAACGATTAATCAAGACCAGGAGCATGCACTGGGACAAGTTGTTTTCTTACGACTTCTTTGCGGTGTAAATATATCTCTAACAAATTTGCCCGTCTCTCTC
>JAVBJR010000814.1:0-12656 GCA_031546965.1 Dysgonomonas sp. | reverse complement strand
GCGTTCGATTTCACCAGTGCCTGTCGTTGGTTCAAGCATTAACTGCTGCAGATTATTCATTAAGTATTCATTTTGCAATGTGGTTTCTGCAACAAACTGTAGTTCTGGCCAGAATAGCAATTGCTGCGGGATATGTCAATGACATGTTAGACATCTTTGTAAGAGTGCAACAATCAATGCTTCGATGTATACTTTGTGAGAGGAGAGTAACAACACAAAATACCATGTAGTCAGTAAAGATGATCAATACAACTAGCCCATTGGATGTCCAGAAAGTCACACTTATTAAACAAGTTTGAGCATTGATCATTATAGTATGTGATGTTCTTCGGAGTCAGTGTTATACAATGTAGCCAAAAGTCTGGGTTTCCCTCAAATATAAGGGCTATGTGGAAAGTATTAGCTGTTCTTTATTTCAAAATATAAAGCTGCTGAAATGTCAAACGTTCATTACTTAATAACGAGTTTGACTTGCATCTCAAAATATTTTATTAAAAAATTTTACCTTACATGTGAAAGTACTTCTTGGCCCTAGGAAAAATTACTTCGATGTGAAGGTCCTACCGCGTTGCTACCAGTGTACATGCTGTATTAGCATTGCCAATAATGACGATAAAATAATTCCTGATGACAGTAACTTGTTCCCTTTACTGTGCATTGCTCCTCTAGGCACTTTGAACGGTGTAAAACTGGTAATAAACTTATTCAATATGCTGGTGGCAGCATGAACAGTACTCAGCACGCAAGTAATTTTTCCTAGGGCCAAAACGAAAACAAACTTTTACATTTAAATTTAGGTTAAGATGCATGCTACACATTTTGTTAAGTAACATTTGACATAACAGTTTTGTAATTTAAAATAAATAACAGCTAATACTGTGGCAGTCCCTAAACTGTCACTTGTGGTAGCAACCGGTTCATTATTCTGTCTCAGCTATAATTGGTGCGCTTACCCAAGGAATTAGATAACCCTACAATTGGATAGCCTACTGAAGCCCGTGACCCTGACAATACATGGAAAATGCCACTATAGTACGTCACAATTCAAAGTAGTAGCAATTGGCCGCATTGCACGGTCTGGCTAAACCACTGACAGACTTAACCTCACCTAAAGTGGAGTTTGTTTGGACAGGAGTTGAACAGACAGCATTCCAGAATCTTAAACTCGAACTTACTAGGGCACCTGTGCTGCTTCATCCAGACCCTAGTCAGCCCTACTATCTGGAGACTGATGCTTCCAGCTTCGCTATCGCGGGTGTCCTTCTTCAGCACCACCATTAGAAATTACACCTGTCAGCTTACTTTTCACGTAAACTGTGCCTGGCTGAACAAAATTACTCCATTCATGACAAAGAACGCCTTGCCATTATTCACGCTCTGAGAACATGGTACCACCTTTTACTTGGAGCAATGCATCCTATCACCATCTTGTCTGATCATCGAAATTTAGTCTATTTTCGAAAACGACGACAACTATCTCAATGACTAGTATGATGGACCTTATTCCTAGCTGATTACAACTTTAAATTAAATTCCAACATAGTAAGCAAAACAACCAATCTGATACCTTAAAGGTGAACAGAAATGGTTTTGTAACCCCGCCCCCTTCCTTGAAACTTTTTACAGTAGCTGAAAACGTGTCAGTCAATAAACACGTTGGCTGGCGGTCTCAGAAAAGTTTTATGAAATTTGTTCGATGCGATATTTCCGAAAGAACGTTAAATTTGTGCTTGATAAAATTACGAAATCAGAAGCCAAACGGCCTACTTCGGCCTACTTCAGCATTTTATTTCTAATGAACTGAGTAGACTAGTGAGTATACTAACTAATCCCAAGCTCACATGTAAATCTGTGCAATCATGATTTCAACTTTCTGTTCACCTTTAAGCAGTCATGCTGACTACAACTTATACGCGGTAACATAGAAATCCCTTTGGCCCCGGTGTTGGAACGTAAACACTTTTCTGTTTCCCAAATGGTCATTGTACCCAAAAAGCAATTATGTCTTAATATTGCTCCTAAACCTAACCCTTACCGGGAACGAGTAATGACTCATGAAAAACGCTTGGAGATCTTACATGAATGGCAAGATTCACATGTCGCTGGCCATGGTGGTGTCACACGAACTCTAGAATTAGTTAAACAGGAATCTTGGTGGCCAGGAATAGATAAGTTTGTCTACAATTATGTAACTTCCTAAGACACTTGCCTGCACACAAAAAGACTGGCCTCCTTCAACCACTAGAACTATCAACTCGTCCTTGGGGTTCCCTCACCGCAGACTTAAACATAAATTTATCTGTATCATTCGGTCATGACTCCATATAAAGTTGTTTTTAACCGCTTTACTAAGATGGGAAATTTAAAGATTTGTAATAAAACCATCAGTATGAAGCAACTTGTGGAATTATTCATCCAACACATTTTTCGACTTCATGGACTTCCCGGGTACTAGAGCGTTCAGATGAAATGTAGAAACATTTTTTATTTGCAGGAATTAAAACATACATAAGTATGTTTGGGCTAGTTAATTAAAGCAATATAAAAGGAAGTTCCATGTACAAAGGTTCTTTACAAAAATTCACAGTTGGCATTCAGGAATTGATCATACTTATTGAGGAGATTGCATGTTGTCAATGCATTAAACCATTATTGGACAGACCTGTATTGTTCTTGACAGTGATTGTTTGTTTTTTTTTCTGTCATAAATCCTCCTGCTCTGCATGTGCGTAATGTAATTCATTTGTCAATATAACTAGTTTCACCTAAAACATTTCATCTAATTATATTATAATGCTGCAACACATTATCCAGTTCCATACAATATTGGCACTTTGAACTGTCATGCTGTAACGGACTTTTTCTACCGTCGCATATACCAATACCAACTTGTACCGCTTGAATAACGTCAGAGACCACAAGAGCTGTTTCGCGCCCAAGCACTTTAATCTTTACACATGTACTTGCGTACCATCTTCCGTGACCATCAGTTAACAGCTGCCCCGAGGCCCTTGCCTCAGGGGCCTATATACAACGTAATACATACGCCCACGGCCATGTCGCGGCCAATGGGATTTAAACCCGCCACTATGGGTGTGGTGCCCATACTGGTCACTCGCGACCATCCAAACCCTAAGGAATTTGGGTGCGGAGGAGTAACTTAATACAGCATGTTGCATGAAACTAGTAACGATGAAAACATCTGTTACAAAGCTTGACTAAATAACAATTAACATGTCCAATCGCCATCAACATCCAAAAAAGCTTTTCAGGTACAACATCAGGATAATTTCTCAACTTGGGGGCGCCACCTTCACACACTTGCTGAGTAGATAAATGCAGTACCAGCCAGGTCTTGTATGTTTTCTGTTTTCCACCACAAATCCATCTGGTATTATCCCTTCAAGCTTCAGTACCTTACAGTTTACAAATAATTACACTTGTATATCCTCCATGATAAGCACTTGCTTGCTAATGTATGACTTCCTTTCATAATTGGCTGTCTTTTGTGCAACAGAGATTACTTTTGGGCTGGGGAAACAAAATTGGGCTCCCCAAGTTTCATTTATCATCTTCAACTTATTGATGTCAATTTGCAGAGTACAAGTCATGACTTGTCAGCGGAGACGTGGATCCTGCATCATCACATGCTTCTTCTGTCATATCTTCCTATGCAATGTTTTCAATACAAATGCCATCCGTTCTGATGTCTTCTGTTATGTCTTCTGCCTTTCTTTTCACATTACGGTTTTTAGGTAACTGCACGCTTTGTAGGTGATTTCGTAATTTGTCTGGCAGGTTTTGAGAGGTATGCTGGGCAATTGGGAAAAAGGCTTGGCACAGCATAATTTTGCAACTGTGGCTTAATCACATATCTCAAGATGACTTGTCCTTTATGAACAACAGCACTTTCTCGGGCTATTTCACATTCCTGAAATCCTTCGCGCACACAATGCAGTTTCTTGTTAACCGCCTATCTGCTTTTGGAATTACTCCTTCCCATTTTCTGAATAGTTGTTCATCTCTTGGAGGTGTAAACACTGAAACGTGTTCTTTGCAACTCTTGTAGCCAGATTTACAGCCAGGAACCAAACAAATTGAATTTGGCATTTTGTTGAGCACTTTCTCTGCCTGAAAACAACATGGTATCATTAAATGTGAAAAATGTTGACATGAAAGGAATACAAGCTGTAGAAAATTACCTTGGATTCAGTTTTTCGGATAGTTCATTCTGTGATGAATTCCACGCCAAGACAGCTGGATGAATAATGGGTGTCATGGTAGTTTCTAAAATGTGTAAGTTCGAAAAGCATTATTTCGATTACCGCAATTTCTATAATGCACAATTTAGAACGTGCAAACACTGAAAAAATCTGTGGTTTGATCAGGCATAACTTTAAATGGCATAAGTTCGAAAATGTTGAACAAGTTGGCTATAGTTTCTGCTGGATTTTATTTCAAAAATTGCAATGGGTATTGTTTTGATTGGGCATAAATTGAAACGGGTATAAGTTCCAACAGTCAGGAGTTCTTGCAGTCATGAGATCTAACCAAAAATTCTAAAATTCATAAGTTCGAATCAGTGTTGTTTCAAAAGACTGTAGTTCCTAAAATACATAAGTTCGAATCAGTGTTGATTCAAAAGACTGCAGTTCCTAAAATACACAAGTTCTAATCAGTGTTGTTTCAAAACTAAAAGCACAACATCGAATCAGTTATTTATGCCCCAGTTAGAACTTGTGACTAGACTATTAGAACAAAACACAATTAGAACTTATAGCCGTTTCCAAAATCGATATTACAGTTGATAGAATTAACACACTTTCGAACTTATACTTTATAGAAACAACGCACCTTAGAAAATATGCTAACTTGAGAAACATTATCGCAATGGTGAACATTCGCAGCTTTGTAAAACTCGAACTTATTTCTATTTGACATTACGCCCAGCAGAACTTATGCATTGAGATGTTGCACAAATTTGAACCTGTGGTTGTTCGAATCTGTGCACATTTGCTGCAAGCTGGTGTGAAATTTGAACTTAAGCTGGATTGAACTTGTAGTGGATTGCTCGGTTGTATTCCACTACAAGTTCAATTCGAAGTAGATGTAGTCAACACAGCAGGTATTGAACATATAACTAACTTTATTCTAATTTTGGAGGATGAAGTAAGTACAACAGTATGCGTTGAGAGCCGAATAACAAGAAGTTTCACAAATTGGAACACGTTCGGGCTTCGGTACCCGTGTCCTTGGTAGAGACCAATAGGAAGAAGAAAAACAAGACCATAAATGCTAAATCAGGGAAGAAAGGGCCTTCAAGAGTATATGGAAATAGAGTTGGGGATTTTCCTACGACACGGCGAACAAAGGAGAAAATCAATCGTAGGAAGAAAATCCAAATCTCATAACTTAGTATGTCTTTATTTTAATCAAGAAGCATCGACATGTTTTGACCTGTACACACGGTCATCATCAGGATGAAAGATAGCAACAGAGAACCTAAGTTTCGGACAATTCATATATATTACCATCAGAATAATAATACAAAACCTTCAGGTAAACAATACCTTCGTTTTAAAAAGTGTGATGGTCATAATAAAAACATGTGAAATGCATCCTATTCAAAGCCGGAGTCAGAATTCTATAAAAAGTATTTTATTTTCTAAGTCCAAATTTAATAGAATAAAACCATAGGAACCAACAATAACATACAGGACAAGTCGACTTCATGTAACGTAGGCGGTGTTCAGACAGGTTTGGTGTGGTTAGTCTTCAATTCAAATCATTTTATAAAGTTTCCTGAGGGCAAAGGTAATTGATCATTCAATACCTTTCCAGGAAATTGTATAAAGGCTTTCTTTATTTCAATAGCTTCCAATAAATTTAGTTTAAACCAATTATTTTCAAATTTAATAGGAGTACATGTTGCGTCATTAGGGCAATGGTCACTCATCAAAAGATGCTAACTAAAGTTAGAATTTGAATTATATTTTAAATGTTCATTAAATCGAATTTTAAAAGAGCGCTGAGTTTGCCCAATATAAAAATGATCGCAATTACCACATTGGACTTTATAGACCCCTGATGTATTCATCACCTCCTCTTTGTCTTTAAATGGAGGGTGTTTCCTGGTTTAAAGGAAACATCCACACCAAATCTTCTGAAAACCTTAACAAAACGTGAAGAATAATTCATATACACAATGTGGGCTCCGCCACAAACTTATGTATGTTCGAAACTATGCTGTCTCAGATGATAAAAGTAAATTTATTAAGATGAACATTTAGCAATGTTTAATGCTATAATCACCCAGCTATAAACTCTCACCCTGTGCTAGACGTTCACTTGCTCTCAAACAGTGCAATACCATCATTGCAAACTAGGAAATTTCTCTATTGAAAAATTATACTGTTTTTCGCATAACCTGATTTCTTCATATTATACCATATTGCAGATATTCAAATATGTATGACATATTATTAGTTATATTTTTAGTTATGAGCTGTTGCGAATGGAATAGGTACGTGAACTTTGACCTTCAGCTAATCCTTCAAGGTTTTTAAATTAAAAAATCAGGAACTACCAAGGACAGGTGCAGGGTTTCGATTAGAAAGTTGTAGATTCTATTGCAAGAATGTGTAGGAAAACAATGTTTCACATTTTTATGGCCAATTAGTATCAAATCTTAATGAAATGAAGTGAAACTGCGTCATTAATAACAATTTGATGTTGACCAGATTTTTTTAAAACCTGCAGGTTTCTAAAACATGAAGAAATCATGTTGTGTATCCTAAAATGAAAATTACCAACGTCAGCTGTAGCAATATATTTTAAAGCTACCTAAGTATAATTTTTACTGTTATCTATAGAACACAGCTAGCAGCTACTGCATAATTAAAATACCAAAGAATTTTATGCAGACGAAGTTCTGCTTAAAATATTTTTTTAAAAATTGATTAAAGGAGAACTGACATGGGAAAAAAAGTATCCTGAAAATTGTGATAAACAAAGTAAGACAGAATAAATACTATGAGTTGAAACGGAATCTCTGTGAAAATTAGTAAAAAAAGTTATTAGCCGTAGAAGTTAGGCGAAATGGCCACGCCCATGCCTCACCTCCCATAGGGATTTGCAAGTGATTGACGTGACAGTGCCTTTTTGTGGCCCCGTGTGTTATAGGTATAGGAGACGACTTTGGGTTATATCTCTGTAATCGCTCAACGAATCGGGCTCATATTTTTGTATAACGTCTGGTAGTATACCTGATAGCCTGTGCCGAGTATTTTTGAAATCCGTTACCTAAGGTATGACCGTGTCAGTTCTCCTTTAATAAGCAATTTTGAATACTAATGTAATTTATGTGATATTGAAATACTGATTTTCAAGCTATACAAAATAATACCCATTGAATGGACTTTTATCAGAGAAGCATCACTAAGTAATATATATCTATATAATCAGTACAACAAAGTGATCACAGTTAAGAGATGAAAGCCAGTATGCCGCTAGGCGGCAGCCGTACGGACTGCCTTGATACTTTTGCCCGATTTATAGCAAAGAGGGATATGGCAGATGCACCACCTAACTGTACACTACTCTTCCACCCTGGTTGACACCTTGGAAAATTGTTTTAGCACCATCTCGTAGAAGCATTCAAAACTGCAAATGGCATTCAGCAAGTCATCAGTGCAGAAAACTATGATTTGTATCAGCCCCATTAAATTGTTCCAATTATTTTATTAAACCTACCTACAGTAAAGTGCTGTAACAGTTCCCTGGGAAAATTATTTGATTTTCACGTTTTTGGCCTTGAATTTAGAAATCCAAATACGAGGCTCATTTCAAAAGTAAGGGCCGATTGACTACAAAGCAAAAACTAATTAACGGAAAAATATGCCCCGGTTGTTTCAAACATGTACAATTACCACTTAACGTTACAGTGTAGTCACCATAATTTTCCAAGCCCCTTGGACGCCGTAAAAAATGTTTTTTAAACCCGCCGAATAAAATTCTGCCGCCTGGGAATTACAAATTTCAAATGTAGTGACCGAAATTGGCATGACCATAAACGAATTGCACATACACAGTAACATCAACTCAGCCACCTTCCAATCGAGTTATCAACCTGCTGATGTTTGTCTTTGTGTGAACTTGAACGTAGATGAGCGTTAAAACCAGTAGCCCCTCAAGTTGTGAAAATCCATCAATGAAGATTAGAAAACGGCAGTGATGGACTGGTTAAACTCCCAGGCGGCGGAATTTTATTCGGCGGGCTTAAAAACATTTTTTACGGTGTCCAAGGGGCTTGGAAAATTATGGTGACTACACTGTAACATAATGTACATGTTTGAAACAACCGGGACATATTTTTCCGTTAATTAGTTTTTGATTTGTACTCAATCGGCCCTTACTTTTGAAATGAGCCTGGTATTTTCCGCTATCCAAATAGTTTCCCCATCCAAATTTTAGGAGTTAATAATGAATCCTCAACCTGACCTATGGTCATTATAAAATTGAAAACCGCTGTTTCCTAGTATGAGGATTTGGCCAAGGGCCAAACAAAACTGACGTTTTACTCGTTTCAAGGTCATTATGCTGTATTTATAGCTGACAGATTACTGGTAGTTTGATAATTTTGGAATCCATTTAAGTTCCCTTACCCTTTTAATTTCCCCAGGGGAAATTATTTGAGAGGAAGCTATTACAGCACTTTACGGTAGTCTATCTTTTCTATTTATTAGCATTATTGTAAACCAAATGTAGGGTAACCTGGGACAAGATGACCTGCTTTTCAGATCCTCCTTTTTGTCTTTTTTCCAAATGCTTTATTTTGAAAACTATTAATATAAGAATATCCAGTATACATTAGGGAACAACTTGGAAACAGTTTTTTACATAAATATAGTGACACATACAACCATTTCACATTTAATTGCATCAAGAAAATTCCGTCATCTTGCCCCAGTATTGGGGCAAGATGACTTCTTTAGTGGGGCAAGATGACTGAAGTTTAGTTTTTGCCGGTATTGCATTATAAAATATAGAGAATGATAATAATTCACAGGAAATATTGTACTGTGTCGCCTCGCTATGGAAAACCACCATACTTCCCTTTTTCATTATTCTTCGCAATGTTGCTGATTGAATATTAAATTTGTCAGTGATGTTCTGTAAGGTCCTCATTTATGTTCCGTTCCGCTTGCCATTGTATTATAATTCCGTCATTGGCTACCTTCAGCGTAGCCACGCCTACCTGTATATTTCTTTAAATAGCCATGTTTCAATAAAATCCTCATCTTTTGGTCACCGGATGACAAAAGTGTCCGCTTCCGTTTTTGCCGCATGCGCGGTTCCCGCCAGAACCAGCGCTTACATGGCGCAGTCGACCATCCGAATCTGCATGCCTAAACCACTCCAAATTCCGATAATCAACGAGATTACCGCCGATTTTAAACAAAAAATTGCAACCGAACTGTAAAATTCCTAAAACAAAAAAATTTTGATTTTCACCAACGGCAACCTCGTGTTCGCCGTCGAATTCCGGACTTCTCGCTGCCATCCACCGTTCTACTGTGGATAATCGGAACTTTCCACTTCTGGGACACCTTCTACAATCGTTTTTTGCCGTTGTTTCAGTCGAAAAACGCCAAAAATCCGTCAAGAAACGGTCGATATCGCGATCGTCGTTTCCGAGGCCGCATCGCCGTATCCTTCCGCTAGGAAAAACCAGTTTACCGCCTCCTCCGCTGCATTTTCGCGTGTTTACGACGCCATTTGCCGTGTTTCTGCGTTGGAAAACAACGTTTACCAGTTCCGTCCTCGTTTGGAAAAGCTTTTAGGCGAATTCTCGCCGTTTTCCGCACGAAAAACGCGCGTTTTCGGCCTCACTATTTCTTCCAATACGCCGATCGTCGCTTCTGACGGCCGCCATTTAAATTTTTTCGTTCTACAAACGTTTCTGGGGGCGAACTCCAACGTCGCTCGCCACACCCACCAACCAATCCGATGCTCTGACGTCACCCGATACCTCTACACCACTGAAAACCGCCGTTTTGCCTCTATCTTCGCAGTTTCTTCGCAGTTTCTTCTGCGGTTTTCACCGTAGTGCTTCCTGAGTTGTGTGCTTTGCTGCTGGCTCGCTTGCTGTCTTCCTGGACATTCCGCAACGATCAACGTGCATCCGCAGACACTTCTGTTGTTCCTGGATCTCGCCGATTCCGGTTCCCGCATGCAGTAGCTGTCACCCCGCGAAAGTTGTTCCGCCGCCACTGTTTTGGAAGATTGTCCTGCAGCCTTTCCAGCTTCAACGCAATTCCGAGACCCCAACATCGCTTTCGAACCTTAAAAATTAGTTAAGTCTCCGCTTTCCTTCTACGCCCTAACTAGGGGGCGACTGTAAGGTCCTCATTTATGTTCCGTTCTGCTTGCCATTGTATTATAATTCCGTCATTGGCTACCTTCAGCGTAGCCACGCCTACCTGTACATTTCTTTAAATAGCCATGTTTCAATAAAATCCTCATCTTTTGATCACCGTATGCAAAAGTGTACGTCCGCTTCCGTTTTTGCCGCATGCGCATTTACCGCCAGAACCAGCGCTTACAGTTCATAGCTGTCTCCATTATCTCATAGCATTAGCTTCATCCAAGTTTAGATTTTCAACATTTGCTCCCCTAATTGTTTTCCTTCTGTAATTTCTAACTATTGTTTTGGAACCTTCAAATAATATTAAATCATCACTTCAGTACAAGTATTAAAGCTTCCGCCATTTTGCCCCAACCATCTTGCCCCAATACCTACTGTTTTGGAAAAGAAATTTCTGGAATCAGGTAAATGTCCCAATTGTCTATGTATAGGTGTCATCAAACTCACTGAAACACACATTCTTAGCTTAGATTATAGTAGGATTTAAATAGGAATCTTATGAAGTTTATAGCCTTAAGTAATTTAATGGCAAAATGACATCAGAATCAGGTTGAATACTTACCAGCTTCTCAGAAACAAACAATGCATGCGGAAACCACAAACCTGCCTGTGCTTAATTTGTGAAGTGTATCTGAATACACCACCAGAGGTCGTAGTTGACAATAAATTTCTAAAAACGCTTTAATTAGAACACTTTTTTCATCTTGCCCCATGAGTCATCTTGCCCTAGACCTCCCTATTTAAAATTCTGTCATAATTATAAGTGTTGTCAAGGGTGTATTATAGGGGCGAGTAAGCGTGGCCCATAGGGCCTGTGCCAACATGCGACCTGTGTTACCCGCGCCCCTCCTGTTTTGCGGTGGGCATTTTTGCCAGCTCGGAATTTGGGGGGAGTAGCCCAAAATGCCTAAAGCATAGCTTGAATATCTTTGGTAGTTAAACATTTGCTTTGGTATGGCTGCATTGTTTAATAAATCCGCTATAGAGTTTCAAGGTACTGTCTGTGGGAACATATTGTTAGTTTTTCATGAATATCCGTGATTTTATTTATGAATTATAGGACATTTTTTGAGAAAACGTCACATAAACGTGGTTAGATTAAATCGATGATATCGATATGACTGCTTGAGTTGTCACTTGTTGAAGCGCCATAGAAAAATTTCGATGTGGGCGTGTCTACCAACATCCGTGCTGAGTCTCCGCAATGAGCTCATTTGCAGGAACATGGTGTGGTTCAATTTCCAAATTTATTTCATTTCCAAATTTATTCCATTTCCAAATTTATTCATTTCCAAATTTTTTCATTTCCAAATATGTTTATTTCCAAATTTGTTCATTTCCAAATATGTTTATTTCCAAATTTGTTCATTTCCAAATGTGTTCCCTTTACAAATTTGTTCCATTCACTTTCTGTCATTGTTTTGGTCATGCAAGTTAATTGGCTAAGTTGCAAATGTCCTTGGTATTATTTCTGTCCTAGCCTCAGAACACCAGCTGTTTCATAGCCTCTCTTTACAAGGGGTCAATGCTTATTTGGCCACATTCACATATTTTAAAATCATGCAACTCAGTTACTATGTTAGCATGTAGTGAAGGGGAAACGGGTGATGAATACTCTCCACTATCATCCACTCTTGGTGTTGTATATTTTGAAATGTGGCAAAATTTTATCTAGAATAAAACCAAGTTTAATAATATTCATGATATTAAAATTTGTTCTAAATTGAAAATGATCCTATTATATTAGAGATCTTAACAGAATGTTAGAGATATCAGGATGGTTCATTCCCAGTTGCTAGTAATGATTTCTGACATCATTGGGCACAAAAAATGACTTTTCATTGCCATTCATTTTATATCCTATTGCAAACATATTCATTGGCATGAGTGTTGTGGATTATGTCCGTTAAAATTGAAGACAGATTTACGTCGCTCAAGGACGCAACATGCAGCAACATAACAACAACTGTGACTTCGATTTTATTCGTTTTTTTACCCAAACGTTTTATGAACTGCAACACTCTGTGTGACCGGGGTGAAAACGGACAGCAAATTGCTGTCCGTTTTCATACACTAATGTGACTCCAGCCTTAAAGGAGAAGTGACAGGGGAAAAATCTATGTTAGCGATTGCAACGACAATTTAATTCTAAGTTTGTAGAGATGTTTTGAATTATCTGTGAATTTTTCAAATTTTTTGAAGTGGTAGTTTTTTTTAATTAATTGAGGCA
>JAVBJR010001270.1:0-3090 GCA_031546965.1 Dysgonomonas sp. | reverse complement strand
TATTTTGCGTAGCAGTGATTGCTATGCAATTTTTTCCTGATATTTCGAGGCCTGCATTGTCAGTGGGAGAACAGAAAGTGGCAAAAACCACACGAGTGCAGGTCACAATGGCAAAACCCCTCGAAACCATGAACGACAAAAACCCAGATAACACTCCAAAACAGCAAACACCTCGTGAACACATTCCAAAATGGCAGAAACTCCGCAAAACCTCTCCAAAACGACAAAAATCCTGCAAATGTAGTCCAAACACTCGATCCATGCGCTTTTTGAATTTTAAGTAGGGACAGAAGTGCTCCTCCCCCTCCCCATTGTTACAAGTGAAAACGTACTGGTCAATTAATTGATGACCATTACGTTTTCAATTAAGACAGTTAAAGACATGGTTATCTTTTGGGACAATGGTTTAACAATAGAGATTCTCTTGGGAGGGGAGGAGCACTTCTCTCCCTACTTAACCCAAAAAAGCGCATATGTACATCAAGCGTTTGGACTATACAGCTACTAAAACACCAATAATAGTGGGAATCGCCACACAACCGCAAACGGTAAAACAAATATTGCAAACCAAGTTAAAAACAGAAGTATTGAAATCGGTATATATATATGTTGAGCGAACAAACAGACCATACAAATAAATACAGTGCGTACTCTCTCTCTATAACGGCTCCCTTTATAAGGGCACCCCGTGCAGTTCCCTTATAAGAAGCCTGAGGCAAAGCAATGTAATTTTATAAGGGCCGCAGCGCTCTCTGTGGATTCGTTGGCTTAAAAACGTACTCAAAAACGTTTTACAGATGAGATTATTCTGAGGTGTGATTTACAAAAAATCAAACATTTAATAATTTGGAAATTATACGTTCATTAATTTGTTCACAACTAGCGGCCCAAAGCCCCGTCAACCGATTAAATGTCGTAGGATTCATTATTAAACTAGCCAATTAACTAACGGTTTACACCTGCTAGAAGGGGGTTTCGATAGCGTCATCATTCTGGGTGGTGCACTGGATATTAGAAGGTGGGGGACAAATGATGCTGGACAAACTTCCAGAGAACATATTGTATTAACACCTGAAATCCTATGATTGGTGCAAAAGGTTTATTTGCATATCGTAGGCAATCCGATTAATGATCAGATATTACGCAGTCAGCACTTGTACATTTCCAGATTGTATATGCACCACAAAACATAATATGTGTAGCGCCAGTATCGACACCCCCTTCTAGCAGGTGTAAGCCGTTAGTTAATTGGCTAGTTTAATAATGAATCCTACGACATTTAATCAGTTGACGGGGCTTTGGGCCGCTAGTTTCACATAATAATGAATATCAATGAATAGGTGCACACCTCGTACTTACACTCCATATAATTTGAGATTGGTGTGAGAGATTTATCTGTTTTGCAATGTTCAAGGGCATACTATGCGCTTCAGGAAAGATTGCAGTCGAGAAGGCCCCTCCCCGACCTGTCTACTGCTTTTTAGGGGGTTTTGGTATTTGAATCTTGCAGCTGCATTCAGAATCATGATGTCACTGGGTAAAGGTGAACATGCAACAGCAAGCCTCAAATTTACCCAAACCCCCCAAAAACCAGTAGTCAGGTTGGGGGAGGGGCCCTCTCGATAGCAATCTTTCTTGAACCGCACAGTAACCGATCATTGAACACTCCCAAGTTCCTATTATTTTAGATTAATGTGAAGTAGTTTCGGTGTTATTTGCTCGTCTGGTATGTGAGGTTTTTACAACACAACACCTGGCTTCTGTTGGCGGTTTTCCAACATTTCCAGATATTATGACATGATTTTGGATCAGTCGTCGTGGTTGCCAGACATTAGATTTGGGGATGACATGCAGTGTAAGGATAAACTCGTCACACAATTCGTCACAGCCTGTTCATGCAAAATGATCAACTCGTCGCACAATTCGTCACAGTCTGTTCATGAAAAATGATCAACTCGTCGCACAATTCGTCACAATATCAATGAAATATAACAATTCGCATCACTATCTGAATATAGGGAACGTGCAAAGTTTTCCAGTGGCGCCGCCAACGGCCACGTGGGAACTAAAATTGGGAGGGTTGGTGATCTTATGCATGTGGTTTACTTGCAAAATACCGACTGTTTTGGCTTGATTTCAATTGATCTATCCGTATAATCATGACACCAAATGTTTTGAAATGTGCATGGGTTCAAGGCAATAAAATATTACTAACTTTCAGCAGCAGCCTTAGAAAATGAAAATGAATTAGCTGGAGGTTTGCATGTGCTGCAAGTTCGGGAAATGCTAGATCTGGATCTAACGTAATCATAAATTAATGCATGTAAAATACCACAAGCGTTCCCAATTAAATTAGTAATTAATAACGTATTGCATATTAGTACAATAAATGACGCTCAATTTTAATTAAACCTATTGCAAACATCAATGAAAATTTGGCGATTAGGAAAGTCACTAGGATTCCTTTTATTGAGAATTGTACAACATGTTCTTAGTAAAGATTTTAAATATTTGAAAGCAAAAATCGTTCCCAGTACAACAAAACAATAATGCATATACACTCGAAACTCAATAACTCGAGCTTCGATTACTCGAATTTTTGACATGACGAACAAAACTTTTTTTACCGACAAATCGTCCTATTCCTCCCATGTTATTTATTTTTGATAACTAGAACTAAGGTTATTTCTACAAAAAAAAAGAATGAACCTTACTAGAACTTTATAACTCGAATTCCTCGATAATTCGACGTATTTACTTTTTCCTCATGAGGAAAATTCGAATTACAAGTCAAACAGAGAATTGTTTAACACAAGATTTGAAACATAATGTGCAACAATTAATCATTGATGACTGATTTTGTGAAACCGATTTCTGTAAAAGACACTTAAACTGAAATAAAAGCACAATACCTGCAGACAGGATTTTAAAGATTGGTCAGTGTGACAGTTTTTCTTGGTTATTATAACTCGAATTTTCGATAACTCGAATTGTTTTTAGTTTCCCTTGGTGATTCGAGTTATCAAGGTTCGATAATATATTTACGCATGAAAAATTGGTGCAAAAGGCAAATTGAGCATTGTACAATTA
>JAVBJR010000100.1:0-6490 GCA_031546965.1 Dysgonomonas sp. | reverse complement strand
CATTTTTGGTTTTATTGTTAAAAAATAAAACAGTGTTGTAATTGACCTGCATGTGCATTAACACAACTAAGACACTCAACACCTTAAAGAATGTTAAAAAAATTGCGGTTAAAATTGGATCACAATTATTATGAAAAAACGTGAAAAATGTATCCCATAGGAATACATGGCAAAATCAGCACCCCGTGGTGAACAAAGAGGGTGAGGCCAAAGGGGTAGCACATGCTCTTAATATGACCTGACATTGTTATTATAATTTTTTTACAGTTAAAAATGATGTTTTACCCTGTCAGTTCTTTAATTCAGCATCACTATGCTTTAGGTAATCATTGTATGATGTTCCATCACAATAATGTGCATTTTTAATATTTAAGCAGGGAAAACTAATCTTGCATCAATTGAATTATGTAAAGCACCCTAGCTTTCCAGCTTAATTATTAAAGTATGTCTGCAAAGCAAATTATTAATTGTTTTTTAAGTTGTGAAAATTGTGAATTTTTTTAAAATGTATGTTGTAAAATTTGTGAAAAAAATGGTTTTCGAATTTGTGAAAAAATGTGGACAATATGACTACCCCCCCCCCCCGTCACACCCCTGATGTAACTACCTTGGGGAGTGTCGCCAACAATTCAGTAATTTTTCTTCCTCAGCTTCCTGTTCCCGTAATTTACTTATGGATTCAAATATTTCACTGCAACCCACTCCTGGCTAAAGAGGGTTGGAGACCTAGGCAGCCCGGTGTCGCTTAGGCTCCCTTCCGATTCGGAAGAAGTCGGTACATTTTTCCAATACTAGGGACTTAGCGCTAATCCCGTGGCCGTGACCTTGTTAGCACGTGCCGTTAGCTAGACGGAGATTGCACGTTTGGCTCCTCCCCTTTGCCGCTCGGTTTACAGTGCGGTGAAGGACAGTTAGCGCAATAAATGCGGTTGAAACCGCCCGTACAGTCCCCATAGTTTGCAACCCCTCCCAGTCGACGTGGAATTCCGGTTTTCTTGTAGCGGAAAACGTGACCTTGACCGTTACTTCGGTCTCTGTACGCGAAATGCACGGATCGGAGGAGCAGACGCAATGCACAAAGATGGAAATGCACCATCCAACACCTAATGCCAAGCCTGGAAAAGTATGTAGTATATAAATATAAATATAAATACAGTCGACTCTGCTCATAAAAATTTGTAAATGCTAGCGAAATTA
Organism: Dysgonomonas sp.; assembly: GCA_031546965.1. Classification (GTDB taxonomy): domain Bacteria; phylum Bacteroidota; class Bacteroidia; order Bacteroidales; family Dysgonomonadaceae; genus Dysgonomonas_A. Next base: position 5,293 of record JAVBJR010000100.1, on the reverse strand, counting down.
ATTAGTTCGATATATGCGGAGTTTGTTATAAGCGAAGCTGGAATTTTTTTCCTATAATTGGTTAATTTTGTATTGTGCTACTGTATTTGTTTCCCTGGTCACTTTGGATGATAAAAGAAGTGTATTTGAAGAATCAAGAAAGAAAATTTCATAACTCGAATAACTGAAATTAAAAGCATTGTACACATATGGGCAGAACTGTTACTATAATCTGCAATTTTGTCTGGATAATTTGTTTTGAAATTAGTTATTCAATATTATTGAAGGCAGGGATTTGAAACTGAAAATGCCCAGTGCATCTCCCATATGAACAAGGGCTTCTGGTGAGCAAAGTTTACTATATGTGGAGTGAAATTCTCAATTTACGGCCATGTTTGCTTTGTTATAACCGGAGATTCGTTATATCCAATTTCGTTGTATCCGGAGTTGTGTAACAATAAAAACATAGGGAAAATGTAGTGGCAAGCCAAACACTTTGTTATAAGTAGAATTTCGTTATAAGCGAGTTCGTTATAAATGGAGTCGACTGCATAAAGTTTAAATGCACCTCCCATTCAACAGGGTTGTTATTTACCACATGTAACATATAAGAAACAATTGATACAATGCCATGACTGTCCCAGGATGTCCGTGACTATTGCATGCAAAATACCAAGTCTTAATCAGTGGAATGGCAATGGACCAGAAAAACTGCGCACCATACACAGGTTTTCCAACATAGAGGGCATTGGAAATGAGCTATACTCCCAATGCTCGAACTGTGGTCCCCCTTTAACAAAAGGGTCTTATCAGACATCTGAATCCTTTAAGTGTTATTGGTCACTTGCCCTTTGGTTCAAGTGGACCAGTCCATCCTGCTACCTGAACTGTTGCAGGATGGACGGGTCCACCGCAACCAAAGTGCCGGCCAGAGAAGGGTACTGGGGCGCATCTATTAGTGAACAAAGGCAATTAAAGGATATAGATTTCCAATAAGGCTCTATTGTAAAGGGGGGGGGAAGGGGGCAACAGTTAGAGTGTTGGGACAAGTGGTGGGACCCAATACAAATTAGCAACGGCAGACAAATGGTTTCCACCACGCACAGGTTTTAGTGCACTGTATTGTAATGTAGTGCACATATTATTGTGAACACATGCACATGTTTTAAATCGAAAATGAATAGCATTTTTAAATTGTTTGCAATGGGCATTGTCAAATGCCATGACTGTGCCAGGAAAACCGGGAATTCCATTACAGTACACACCCTGTTGCATATGTAGACGAGTAAGCACACACATATATGCTACAAAATGTGAAGGTGCATTGCAATTGTGATTGTGAATTAGATTTAAGGCAGGCCCATACATTATACTGCAACGATGCTATAATATTTCAAGCAAATATAGTGCATGTGAAGCACATGCGTCATATGCAAAAAATACACAGAAACATGTCTTGTATAATGCATGGGTCAGTTGAAAGGTAGATATGAACACTAAGTACTGCAGATCCTACCTACAATGTAATAGCACACATTGCACAGCAATCTCCTAAATAATATACATAATGTCATGAAAGGAATTATGATAGCATTGTTGAAGTAAATATGTATGGCCTTTCCATGGTGTATGTGTGACACATTCTTGAAACCAGCTAATGAGGAACATAATAACACCATTAATCATTTCAGAGCATTCCGAGATTTGTGTTCAATATTGTGAGGGATATCAACCTGCTGAAAGCAGCTGTATCAGCCAATCCATGGCAATTTGGAAAGGCAAAATGGTCCGATGCATGCAAGGCTCTCGAAGATGCTTATGGTTACAACATAAAACCACGAACAGCAAAGGAACGGGTCGACTTGCTTGTTGGAAAGCTCAAAACGGAGGAACTGCAATCAAAGTAAGTCGTTTGATGAAATGAATATGCAGAATGATAAAACAATTCCATTTGTGTTATTTTGTTCGTAGGACAGGCACTGAAGAAGAGCAGAGTGAAAGGGAGCAACTGTTGCGGGAGATAATCTGTCTTCAGGAACAGGAGGCTGCCCCTGTAATTAATTCAATTGGTTGTGGGTCCGAGGAAAGGAACGATGCAGATGTTGCAAATGTTGAGCCGACAGTAGTGCAACGTCGTGCAGAAAGGCTCATGGCAGATGACGAGAGAGCACGCCTAGCATCAGGCCTGCTACCGTTAAGATCATGTAAGCACAGGGCAATTATAAAAATAGTTCACATTCGTTGTTGTCATTCAATACTTTGTACAGCTAACACAGAATTGGCACCATCTGCAAACAAATTCCGCGAGAAGCGAACACGAGCTGGAAGAGAGGAGGAGATGATCTTTAAAAAGCATAAACACGACATGGAAATGGAAGTATCTAAATTGAAATTCAAGGAAGATGCAAAAGCTCAAGAATTGGCGCTTCAAAATAGGAACTTAGATTTGGAGTTTCTACGAGAACATCGACTGGCAGCACAAGAAACAAGACGGGCTGAAAGTGATATAAGATTTAATGAAGAAATGAGAAAAAGGGATGAAGATAATCAAAGGAGGGATGACGTTTTACTGAAAATGTGTGGCATATTGAATGTAATACAGTCACAATTGGAGAAAAATAGCATGGAAGACATGCAGTAATAAACAAACATTGATTTATACAGTTGTCTTTATTTGTAAATAGTTCTCCATTGTTGGAGGTGGGCAACCAAAGCAATCACTGACTTGGCTACCATGGAAACATGTTAAGCAGTTAGCGAAAACAGCTGCTACAATGTACATTTCTTTCAGTGGTTGGAGTAAGAGTTTTTGATTTTTTTTGAAATCTAAAAAAGCAAAATATTGAAGTATCTTTCCAAATCCGTATTCCACACTAATCCGCAATGATGACATGTTTCTGTTAAACTCCCTTTGTGCGCCATTCAGGATTCTATGATTCCGAAATCCAGACTTTATGAATTTTTGGTTACTGTAGCCAGTATCTCCGTATAATGCATACTATGATCCATCCCTCAAAACAAACTTCTTCTTTAATTCAGTAAGCAGTCCGCTCAGTTGAAGAATTGCAGCATCATGACGGCGACCATTAATTGGCCCATCCAGCCTCCCAATGATCCCGTTAGGGAATATGACACACTGGTACTTCAACACATGTACTTTTTTATAACCACTGTATTGTAGCTCCTGCCTTTTACTAGGGCGACAGATAGGGCGTGCCGTACCATCAATAAACTCAACTATATTGGGATATAGGGATCCTGCTGCTGATATAGCCTGCAATAAATATGCATCAACATATCAGAGTATGGTTTCACCAGATTTTTTTCCCATTACTGACCTCGGCAAAATCACGCAACCCATCATCATTCAACCACGAATGACTCAAATTGGCCATCAGGTGACTAACTCTGTTGTAAATAAAATCAAGCATCCAGTTAAATATTCTGGACAGGTTGGATACATGCCGGTTGAACATGTTTTGCAGATCGCATAGTCGGTTTGGGTAAGTTAATCTTCTTAGCAGTATGCAAAATCCCTCCATACCTATTCAGAGCAACACAAGTCAAGCACATTGCCTACCATTTATATACCAATAGCTTACCTGAGAATACAACCCTGTTTGGCAGCCGGCATTTCTTAGGAATATTCAGTGTCTTGCACAGTCGATGTATTTCGTCATGTGTGAATCGAAAGTTGTCAGTGCAATCTATAGCTGACACGCTTTCCAAACAGAATGCCTTTTTCAATTTTTTCCGTTTTTGCAGACGCATATGGTGTAAGTACGAGTAGTAATCCATAGTAGTTATCACTCCGTTGAGACACAATCGCCTCAGTTGTATATCTGACCACACAAAACATTTCACTTATTACAGTATGTTAGACAAGGCAAACTCAAGCGTATGTTACACCCTGTGTTAAAGTGCAACTTTGAACTGGACTAAGCATACAATACAATTAAATGTATATTCACAAAACGATTATATTATACAAAAACATTGAACTTACGTGTTAATCCCATTATGGCAAATTCGGACCACAGAATGCATTAAACCATATCCAAATCACATATCTGTTGGTCAGTGAACACAATACAATAACATGTGAACCTTAATGATGATTTGTACACATTGTCCATTACTATGGATACCACTTATTGTATTGTTGACAACATGTTAATTACAACAATTTCATGTAAGCATACATCCTGTGCAGTTTAGGTTCCTCTGATAATAGGATGTGCATCAAACATTATTCAACAGCACACAATATTACTTGCCACATTTTATATTTCTCTAACAATAAATATATACACATTTATTTTTATATTTATGTCCATATTTATATTTATCTATATATTTATATATACAGATTTATATTGTTCTATATATTTATATACCCATATTTTTATTGTTCTATATATTTATGTATACATATTTATATTGTACTATTTATAAACATATCTTTGAAATATACATGTATATCTTATCACATTTGTCACACCAATTGCATACTTCCACAGTTTTCAATCTTTCACAAACATCAAAGGAATGCTTCAAATTTTCAAATTTTGGGCACAGATTATCAACTTCAGCAATGTCGTTTGCGCTAACTCTTTACAGTACTGCTTGGTGACACACAACTTGCACGCACCGCACCTTCAACGAGCGTCGTAAACAAACATTTCAACAAAAAAATTACGCCTTACGGCGCTAACTCACCACCCCTCCAACGTTTGCAGTCTGCGTACGAACCGGTTTCACGGTCGTACGGGTCACGGCCACGGGATTAGCGCTAAGTCCCTACTAACCACATGTATGACAAACGGGAGAAAACTTATTGTTATTTTTTCAGGCGACTATCGGAAGAGAAGGATCTGTAACTTTTAAACTGGATTCGCAATCTATTTCGAAACGGCATGCCATTTTGCAAAAGAGGACCGATGAATGGTACATAAAAGATAACAACTTTAGTGAATTCCTCAAAAGAAACCCAACTTTTGCAACTTTCTTGCACGGAACCGTCTTGCAGCACGTTTCCTATATTCCACAAGCTGGGAAAAGTTGCATTGAATACGTTCCCGTGCCGGAAAGTCGCCCAGAGGATTTTGACATTATTTTCTCATTCCATCCATAGTATATTTCGTGATCTAAACGTTATATACTTGATAAACAGTGCATTTAGTTCACATTTAGTTTATATTTAGTGTATCACTGATGTTGTAACATGAAAGCTACATTATAATTAATTGTATGTAGCAGCAATTAATTATTTCGACTAATCATTGATACTTGAATTACAGAGCGCGAACGGTGT
>JAVBJR010001245.1:0-3309 GCA_031546965.1 Dysgonomonas sp. | reverse complement strand
TTAACGTAATACATACAACAGGGATTTATTTAGAATTTTTTACGAATTTAAAAATGGAAATTTAAAAAGAAAACTAATTTTAAAAACGGTATTTTAGTGTAAAAAACTATTTGCTTAAACTCAAACGCCAGGTGGCGCTGCAAAAACGAGTTCTAAAAGAACAAATTAACGTAATACATACAACAGGGATTTATTTAGATTTTATTATATTTTTTTACACATTTAAAAATGGAAATTTCACAAGAAAACTAATTTTAAAAACGATATTTTAGTGTAAAAAATTATTTGCTGCAACTCAAACGCCAGGTGGCGCTCCGAAAAAGAGTTCTAAAAGAAGGAATTAACATATTACATGTAAAAGGAATTTAATTAGATTTTTTTACTAATTTAAAATGGAAATTTCAGAAGAAAAAAAATTTATAAAATATTATTTTAGTGTAGAAAAATATTTACTGCAACTTAAACGCCAGGTGGCGCTGCAAAAACTAGTTCTAAAAGAAGTAATGAACATAATATATACAACAGGGATTTAATTAGATTTTTTTACGAATTTAAAAATGGACATTTCAGAAGAAAAACTATTTTATAAAACGATATTTTAGTGTAAAAAACAGATTATGATATTTGTCCCAACTTAAACGCCAGGTGGCGCTGCGAAAATGAGTGTTAAAAGAACTAATTAGCATACTACATAATATTACATACAACAGGAATTTAATTAGATTATTTTACACATTTAAAAATGTAAATTTCAGTAAAACACTATTTTATAAAATGATATTTTGTGTAGAAAAAAGTTTATTATGATATTTAACTCAACTCAGACGCCAGGTGGCGCTGCGAAAACGAGTCCTAAAAGAAGGAATTACCATATTACAAACAATAGGAATTTAATTAGATTTTTGTACATAATTTAAATATACATTTTTAAAGGAGAAAATACTGTAACATAATATGCAAGAAATTTTATTCAGAAATGTTTGCAGACATCATTATGCATAATGATTATACATAATTAGTATGCAAATTTATGCAAAACTGCAGATTTAAGAAAATATTCTGCATAGTCTAGTTTAGCATACAATTTACTACATTTAATATTGTCTACAGAAGTGTTGGTAATAATTTGTAAATTTAAAATTTTGTAAATTATACTTCAGTAAAAAGTTTTAATTTATGCATAATCTTGTATTAATTTGCATAAACTTTACTCCATTTATTTTATTCACAATTGTGCATAATTAAATGTAATTAACAAATTTGGATTTTATTTGAAATACTTCATTCACAAAATATTGCGCATAATCCTACATTATTTTGCATAGAATTTGCATTCATAATTATTCATTCACTATTATGCATAATTATTCATTCACAATTGTGCATAATTATTAATTGACATTTCTGTATAATTATTCATATTTAAACTTTTTCCAAAAATACAATTAAAAAATATTATGCATAATTAATGCTGCATTGTTTTGCATAACATTTACTTCATTTATTGTCTTCTGCACAATAATGCATAATTATGCATAACTGTTTATTATTATTCACAATTTATTAATTTACTTATTTAAGATTTTTGTAATAAAAGTATGCAAATATATTGTGCATAATCCTGCATAACTTAATTTAAACTGTCTTTAAATGCAACATTCATGCATAATAGTTTATAATTGTTCATAATATTAATTCACCCATTTAAACTTTTTGTAATATTTACTATAGAATCATAAATTCAAAAATATTAATTATGCATAATCCTACATTAATATGCATGAACTTTTCTGCATTCAGTATCTTCTCAACAATTGTGCATAATTATTCATAATTGTTCAAAATCACTTATTACAAATTAAACCTTTTTGTAAAATCCATTCAAAAGATATTATGCATAATCATGAATAAGTTTGCATAAATTTTTACTCCATTTAGTATTTATTTTCTGAATAACTAATTGTGCATAATTACCCATTAATTTGCTAAATTTTTCTCAATTTAGTATTTATTTCTGAACAAGTTAATTGCGCATAATTACGCATTAATTTGCATAAACTTAATTCCATTTACCATTTCCTAAACAATTAATTTGCATAAATTTCACTCTGGACATTTAGTATTTCCTCAACAATTAATAGTGCATATTAAACTACACATTAATTTGCATAAACTTAATTCCATTTACTATTTCCTAAACAATTAATTGTGCATAATTAAGCATTAATTTGCATAAATTATACTCCATTAATGGTATTTTCTGAACAATTAATTATGATGCATAATTACTCATTAATTAGCATAAATTTGACTCCATTTATTATTTATTTAATGAACAATTAATTTTGCATAATTTGCATAAATGTTAGTATTTCCGCAACAATTAATCGTGCATAATTACCCATTAATTTGCATACCATAAATACTAAAAATAGTGAATTTTCTCAACAATTAATTATGCATAACTACACATTAATTTGCATAAACTTCACTGTATTTAGTATGTATTTATTCTCAACAATGAATTATGCATAATTACACATTAATTTGCATAAACTTCACTCCAATTAGTATTTTCTCAACAATAAATTGTCATAATTACACATCAATTTGCATAAATTTTACCCATTAATTTGCATAAATGTTACTAAATTTTGAATTTTCTCAACAATTAATTGTGCATAATTACGCAATAATTTGCATAAATTGTAGTTCATTTTATATTTTCTAATTGTGCATAATAACGTATTAATTTGTATAAAGTTTACTCCATTTAGTATTTATTTTCTCAACAATTGTACGTACTATTTAAAACTATTGAAACGATTATTGTGCTCCTTTTAAAATTTAAAACAGTTTTTTTCCCTCGTTAAATCCGGAAAATCCCCAACTTCCTTTGTTTTCTTATTACGCCTATCTGTTAACATGTGACCAGAAATCACGACAACTGGTCACGTACATGCGCTAAACTATTCCTTAACTTAATTACATAAGGAAACTGTCAATCTATAAATTCAAATTCGCGGAATTCACAAATATGTAATAATAGGGTTAAAATTTCGGAAAATAACCAGTAGATGGCGCTGATAAAAAAAAAATTGTTTTTAGGTGAGTTTTTCGTGGAAAACCTTGGGACGAGTTTTCTGTTACGGTATTAAAAAGTTTGCGGTTCCAAGATGACTTTCACATTTTGGGACATAATGGACATGTGACGAGAAATAAAAAATAAGTGAACAACGACCTTCTTTCAATATTCATGAATTGCGAAACAAGATGGCCTCGAGTGTTTAGTGCTCTTAATTGCCGACA
>JAVBJR010000536.1:0-4083 GCA_031546965.1 Dysgonomonas sp. | reverse complement strand
TTCAAGTTGATGAGTGCACCTGTTGTGAGGGTGTTGTTGGAAAGTGGTGCTGGTGGGTGATGTCATCAACCAAAACACCCCTTTATTTGGACCTTGTCCGGATTTACACCCTCATGTGGGCGGAGCTACAAGTCTCTTCTTTCGTGCGCCTCACAGTAGTGAATGCTATAATAGGGAAGTAGCAACGTTAACTCGCATAGAGTCTTTATGCTGAGAGATTGGCCATCAACCATGCCTCGCAATCATTGGCCAGCCTTGGCCACGCCTATCTTCCGCCATTTATGCGCTAAGCTACTGAAGGAGACATAGGAGTTTAGCATAAAGACTTCAAAAATTAGCTTAATTTATCAGTTACGCACGTTCACTGTACAGTACAGTATTATGTTGGACCTGAGAAGTTCCATTCCATTAGAGATGTTATTTCAATTGACCAATTTCAGTAGGCGTGTCCCATTGTCAATATGGAGGCCGTAATGTGGATAACTGTGCAACACCATTGGCTGTTGCCTAGATATCCACAACAAGGACGCCATTTTTCTTGTGTATTTCAGCCAATAGCAAGGCATGTGAAATCGGTCAATTAGTTAGTATAATTTTTATTATATTGCCCACGTTCTAACGAAGAGTATTTCTATAGCGAAAAACAACTGGTTCTGAACTGATCCGCTAGGTGGCGCCACTGAAGTCAATTTATTCTTTTCACCACCGGCCAATCAGCATTTCCGGATTTAGCGCATAAATGGCCGATGGCCACTCTCAGTATAAAGGCTCTCTAAACTCGCACTAGCTTCAGAGCCACCTGGCGGTGGAAATCGTACTACCATGCGTATGAAAATACGGTTAGGGCATGGAAAAGCGGAAATTTGTTTTCGGTAAATTTGACTTTTGGTTATAAAGGTTACTTCAAATCTACATTTATTCATCGTACAAGTGAAAGATTCATGTACCTATTATCGGCATTTACGATGCTCACTTGTCGATCAGCACCGCCAACAATTCCATCGTTGCTATTGGCTGGAGTTCCAAATGACGTAGTTTGTGCATCCATCAGCGGTTTGCGCGTTAGCCAAACACAAATTTTGTATTGTTTGCTTTCATTTGAGGGATCCATTTACCTAAAAAAACTGGCACAGATCATGCAAATGCCCCAATTCTTTAAGTTCCTTCCCTTTTCCACCCTTTTTTCCCAAAAAAGTCGCCTAATTTTAATTTTTTTACAATTTAAACGTATTCGTATGGGCACATCCACATTGGGCACACACACGTTGGTGTGTGTGCTTTCTTGGGACAGATATTTGCAAAATCTCCAGGTTTCCTACAAGAATAACATACAAACTTCTCTCCTTCGATCCCAAGAACTCGAGCCATGTCAAGCGCAGTCATTAGAGCGTTTCTGCGCTGGTTGCTACGTGTTATCGAAGCACCACTTACTTGAGTTGAGCTCAGTTGAGGTGAACTCATCATAGATCCTGCCACATTGCTCTCCATTAGGTTGGAGACCTCGGAGAGGTGTGGCCTAACACTGGGAGGCGTTCCCGAGATGTGTTCCTTGAGGTGCAAGGCATTACAAATATTAAATTATCGCCTTTCAAGCAAATGTTTTTCCTGCATTTATGGGGGTTTTCTTCAAATAGATCGTAATTGCATTATTACATTGAATGAACAATTCTACATGCTACAAGACAATGCAAAGTCGTTTTATTTCATGTTGTGTTCACTTTTCATACTGGAAAACATCTAGTGTTTTTTTAATGCTGCGTAAACAGACCATCACCGGTAAAGTCCAACCAGGATGGAGTTTCATTCTGCTTTGCAGACGAGCCATACCTCCACTTTTGCTTTCATCCAGACTTCTCCTTGCAGCTTCGGCTCTAGGGCGGATGGACAGCGACCACATTTGTAAATGGTACTTTGCCTTCTAGCGTTGTTGATGTGGTGGAGGTGGCCTGTGACTGCTATGCTCGTTTAGAGCACATCACTATTCAACAGGTTGATACCAGCAAGACACCTAATGTGGCAAATGCTCTGCCAACTAGATCACACTTGTGACGAGGTATAGTCTGGTCTTGAACTAGACTCTTGACTTTAGAAGCTGTGGGATCACCATCTTGTAATATTTATTCATATGGTTTTGAAGGGTGCTAATGTTTTCGTTGCCAACATGTTGGTATGTACGAAGGAGTTGTCTTGATGGGTTGCCACCTCTGGAAACCGTTACTTACGCCCACTAGTGATTTGATTCTCCCTGTTCACAGGATGACGGATTGCATGAATTCATCTTTGGAATAACCACCGATGTTAACATGCTGTTATAGCACGTTATAACCGTCTGGTTATAGATAAACACGACATTTGTAAAGTAGAAATCCTTTTATTTGCTTGAAGGCAGATCTTGAAGAATGGGGCAACTGCCCAAACACATCAACTCTTTCACATTTTACATCCAAGTCTGGCAGAAGAGATCAAACACAATGAACAAAGGGTTTTATTTGCCCTGTTGCTCCTTCTCTGCCCAATTAAACCACCAATCACCTCTGATGGTCCTTAGCAGTGGGACACAACCCTTCTGTAGGATTGGACCATCGTCAGGAGTGCTGACCAACCAAACTGCTGAGGGCGCCACTTGCAATGTTCCATTGAGGTCATCATAGCCGACGGGCCAACAAACTCCACATCCTGATCTTCATTCAAAGTGGCCCAAAACTTCCCAAAATACCCTCGCATGGGGGTGGGAGCCCATTCGCGATTGTTACTGGGTACACTGTCAAATTGTGGTTCCTTCAGCCAGGTCTTGTGCATGGACCTTGAAAATGAATAAGCAAATATCGATTCCTCTGGTTGAGGTAACGATTGATTCCCTTTGGGTTCGCAAACGGGGAGGGTCCTCTGCTATTCGCTGAGGGTTCTGCTCTCTGTGATGTGTTCATATGGTGGGCTGTGTGGTGTGTTGCAATTTCATTACCATTCACTGCCAGGTGATCGTTCTTGGTGGGTTGCGTAGCATCGCTCAAAGCTTCATTAAGCAACTTGAGTTGTCAACTGATATTGATTAAAATTAAATCGTTACACTCTAAGAATGTTTTTTAAAAGTTAACCTCAATTGTCTAATTGCAATGCACTTGTGAAATTGCCTCTCCAAAAGTAGTTATCTTCTTTCTGAACTGCAAGACTGTATTACAGTTTCAATACTGAGAAATGTTAGCCCATTCATATTTTCTTATTTGGAGTAAAGCCTGGTTTGCGCTCGCAAAACATGCCATTTCCATACAAGCAGCCGCTCACCACTAAAGCACCGCAACCGCGACACAACTGTTGCCAACCGGAACGCGGAATGGGCGAGTTATCAGACAAGGCCCATGCCCACGTGGGCATATCATAAGACTACAACCAAACGCAGCGCAATGAGCGTGTTGCAGGTAGAGCTTCATGTCACTGGTCCCCTTGATGTAGCGCATCACTCTTTTCACTGCCTTCCAATCTCGATCTCCTGGGTCCTCAACTCGTCTGCATAACTGTCCAACTTCGTGTGCTATATCTGGCCTTGACACAGTCGCGATATACAGCAATGAGCCTATGGCTTGGCGGTATTTTCCATTATTTGGCAATTTCTCATCTTCTCCTGTGAACTTGATGTAGTCCACCTCCATTGGAGTAGATACTGGTTTCGCATCACTCAAGCATCTGTTTGATTTTGCTTTCCTGGTGAAGAAGGTAGCTTCCATCTTCACCCCTTTCAATTTCGATCCCAAGGTAATAGGTTGCCTCGCCCAAATCATTGGTCTGGAAATGATCGCACAGCCTTTCCAAAAGCGAGTCCATCTCTGCCCCTTCTTGCTGGCAAATAAGATATCATCAACGTACAACAAGACATATGTCCACGAATCCCCATCCTTCCGAGAGTAAAGCCCTGGATCTGCCTTACTACGTTTGAAACCTTCACCCTATCAGGACTGTGTTTGCCTTTTCATTCCATGCCCTGGCCGATTGCTTCAGCCCATACAAACTGTGTTTAAGCTTGCATACCATATTCGCCTTATCTGGAACCTTAGTTTTAATAATATTCCCTGCTCGTAGTAAAATGTG
>JAVBJR010000448.1:0-2528 GCA_031546965.1 Dysgonomonas sp. | reverse complement strand
GCATAAAATATAATATACTTCGCCTATGACATCCCTTATACTGTAATATAAGTCGGTTGGGTCTCCTGCCTCAGACAAAGGGCTATCGTAATCGTAACTTGTCGGCTGTGGCTGATATTCACTAGCACCTGCTATATTGGCTCCTGTTTATTTTTTATAAATATAGTATGAAACTATTTCTTTATCTTAAATACATATTATGCTAGAAATCTAATATGTATCAATGTGAAACGCACCATTCGTGAATCCAAAATTTGTCCCTCCGTGAAACATATACCTTGCAAGTAATAATTTGTATTATATCACGAAATATATAAGCAGAAATTAAATAATTTAAGACGTGGAACACGTATTATCTTTACATATTGACAGATCCATTTGCTATAAGCATTTCACGAAGAGTTTTCACGATATTCACGTCATCAGCTTGTTGATGAGGATGCCCCCAGTGATCTAACCATCCAGTATAAAATTCCGAATTCACAAAAGGACCTTTGGGTTCGTGGTTTTTCTGGACTTGAATGGCCTTTGGCACATCTGCACCTGAATTTGCATACTTAGAATTGAATATCAGGTGATATATGGTAGTCTACTGTAGCTATTCATGTGTAGTACCTGCTCCAAAATCAATAGTGGCATAAACATCTTGGATTTTTCCACACTTTAAATAACCATCTCCATTTCCATCAGTGGTAAAAAGAATCACTTTATCACCCAAATGCTCCCTGAATAACTCTCTCAAATGTGTGGTATGATCAAAGTCACAGGTATAATAAGAACCATATTCATTCTCCACCTTTTGTAAATTACAACCATATGTTTTTAGAAACATATACATTTTGAATACTAACTGATTACTTTAGCTTTATTGTTAGTAATACCTGGACTGTAATAATAGGTCCTCCATTTTCATACAAATATGGCTGAACCAATTTCAATAATACTGCCATCCACTTGTCGACATGTTTCAGATAATCTAAGACAGGTAAGGATTTACGGTTATGTAATCCAGGACATATATCTCACAAGATAAATATTCTTGGATTTCTGCAGGAATTTTATACAATATAAGAGGTTATAGGCCTAACAAGATTTGGGTGTTATACCAGGATCACTGGAACGGAGTGTTAGTTGGGGATCATCACGCAGCAACCAATACGGAAAGCCACCCTCAAAAAATAAAACAATGTTTCAAGATCTAATGTGAAACCTTGTCATAACTTTGCCATACCAATTCCCTTTCAGCACAAATGTAAGGCCCAGGTCTAAGGATGACCAGGAGATTTAAGCTCTGAGCTAATTCCAGAAAGCCTTGTATGTCCAACATGCCTTCAAAGTTGTAGATTCCAGGCTCAGGTTCATGTTGACTCCAGTCAACGTAACTACAGAATTACATTTTATACTTATTACAAGTTAAATGAACTTGTTACATAATAAGTAAGGATTGTATACGTTTGAACAGTGTTAAGCCCGGCTGCCTTCATCTTCGAAAGCCGGTCTTCCCAATGTTCTCTAGGTACTCGGAAATAATGCAATGATCCAGAAATATATCGAAATAGCTGCCCATCTTTCAAAAACTGATTGTTGGCATGATCAATAGTAAAACTGCCTTGACACTGTGTCTGGAAATATTAAATTAACACTAAGTTTGTAACAAAGCATCAGATTGATACAGACTAACCTTTTCAAAGGAAAACATCAACATCACAAGCAGTGAGAAAAACTTTAGGAAATTCATGTTTTGAGATCCAAAAACCAACTATTGGATGTCAACTGATTAATTTTATATAATGTTTAATGTACGTACATACTGTGTTGCCACGTAGAGGGAGATGCAATGCCAAGGACAGTGGGACTCATCCACCTAAAGGGGTGGCCACGTTTGGGCTGCACATGGGTGACTATACAGGCGGATGACGTCATGGGTAGCTAGGTGCAGCTTAAATGCGGCCACCCCCTTAGGTGGAAGCGTCCCTGCCCTTGTGCCTCGTAATCCCTGTTCTTGGAATTGCTTCTCTGTGGCACCACAGCATAAACATTAGCACAGCTGTATGAATAACAGTGCAAATAAATGTCATCCACTTATATATACAATATATATTGTGTATTAATTAAAGGAGAACTGACCGGGCGGGCTCGTGGGCTGTGGCCAACCCGGCCATGGGGTAAATTTGTACTACCCTCCTTTTTGTTTTTCATGTCTTGTATACTCCAGGTTCACCAAGCCTTTCTAGGCTCTCTCTACCGCCCACCTCCCCCCCCCGGCCAGTTCTCCTTTAACAAAGCTGGTCATTTGGACTACAAAAACATTTGACAACTATAATATACAGGGTGATTAATTGAAGTCCGACCCCCCCCTTACTTTTGAGAGGCTTGGATAAAAAATTGTGAGTTTTTTATATGTGTATACAGAAGTCGAGAAGAATCCGGAAACCCAACTTTCACTGACCTTGACAAAGTTCGTCAAGGTCATTGAATTTGTATCTTTGCAACCATTCACTTTAAGGCCCTAGTGTAAATTACAAAGT
>JAVBJR010000465.1:0-3054 GCA_031546965.1 Dysgonomonas sp. | reverse complement strand
GCAGAAGTGTACAGTTCGTTTGTCGCATCTCCAAAACTTCTTCGCTCCATCCTTGCTGTTGCCATCAAAAGTGTACATATGCCCATTATAGGCCACCTTCACTTTTCCATTTTTTGTAAGCAATGTACTTGCCATCTTGATCTTAAAGAAAACTATTTACATCAAAAAACAGGAGAATAAGGTAAATACAGGAGGTAACATTGTTTAATCACAGTAGTTGTAACTTATAAATGGCAAGATGTTTACCATTGATCCACAATCAATCATACCCTGTAATTTGAATTTTAGGCCAGCAGGAAAATGTTTCCTTTGCTATATGTGAATAGTAAAAATAATATACAGTCAAACCTCGTTAATCAGACACCTGGATAACTCGTCACACCAGGATAAGTCATCAAAAATTTAAAGTCCAATCTTCATAGACTTACATGTTAAAATATTCCGCTTAAATCATCACTCCGCATAATTAGTCTGAAATTTTTAGTCCCATCGGCGACGAATTAACGAGGTTTGACTGTATTGTAAAACAGAAGTGCAATGAAATGAAGTATTATGAGCATTAAATTGAAATTTATTAACAGTGTGTATTATATTATTATTAAACTTTCCAGGGAATTTGAAATCCTAAATACAAACCATAAAAGTTGTGGATGTTGTGCATTAAAAAGTTGTAGAGAACCATTAGTTTGGGAACAAGTTTTATTTTCCTTTTTTATTAGTTTCAAATGCATTTCTGTTTAGATGTTATATTTTTACATGTTTTTTCATTTTAAAATTTCCAATTATAATTATTTGAATTCCGTTTTTGCAATTTAATGTGTATTGTTAAATTTCAAATAATGAAAATATAAAAGATACATGCCTGCAGAATACAGTGGAGCAATATACTTATTTTTTAGACACAAAAGTTCATGGGAACTGTGTTGTTTTTATTGAAATCTATTTTGTTTTAAATATGGGTGAATTGAAGCAATACCGTTTGCTAATTGGCCATATTTAGTCTGAGTATATATTTCAAATTTCGACTAATGATAGGAATGGCACATGTATGAGAAATTTCTGCAGAATTGTGCATAGTTATCTGTAATAATTACTCCTTATCAATTATAAATGCTGGAAATATTATAATTATATGTAACACTTTACTTGTTATATAGTTAAAAGCAACAAAAATTGAACTTTAACTGAAAGTTTTACAGTGAATTATGCCATTAAATTATTAATTAATTGAAGAAGCATAACCTGGAAAAAACTATTGAACTAGGTAACATTTTTTTATATTTGCAAAGTTATATTCCTCAAAGCCCTGTATTATTCTCAATAATAATGTTTAATACTTAATATTTATTTCTTATATTTCCGGGCTATATGTACTTCAATTGGAAAAATAATTATTTACCTTAATAACAAAAATTATACTTGTCAGAATGTATTTGTATATAACACGACTAATAAAATCCCAAATATTTTGATGTGGAAAAATGCTTCTTCGATTTGGCATAAAACTACAGTATATGCAAGATAGATTATGTAATGGCTATATTTTTGCTCAATTTTGCATAAACCTTTTAGCTCAATGCTAAAATAATTTTTAGAGGTAGCAAGAGTGGTGGTAGTAAATCACTGACTGTTTTATAAAATTAATGCATAGAAAAATGTGAAACATTTTGTTTTATTCCTATTGAGTAATTAACATTATTGAGAACAATACAGGGCAATATTACTTCGATTCATATTTAAAACAAAATCGATTTCAATTTAAAAACACAGCTAGTTCCCTTATAAATTTCTGTTTATCTGAAAAAGAACAAAGGCCCCATTTCCACAATGTGTTTTGTATTGAAAAAAAAAAAAACACTATTTTGAATAGTTTTAAAATACATACCTGCAATATGACAAATCACAGCAACAAGAATCACAGAAAAATCGCTGTAAAATCGCAGTAAAATCGCTGTAAAATCGCAGAAAAATCGCAGTAAAATCGCAAAAACAATCGCTGTAAAATCGCAGTAAAATCGCTGTAAAATCGCAGAAAAATCGCAGTAAAATCGCTGTAAAATCGCAGTAAAATCGCAGTAAAATCGCAGAAAAACCGCTGTAAAACCGAAGAAAAACCGCAGAATTCCTATTGAGCAATAAATATTAAGTAATTAACATTATTACATCAATTAACATTATTATTTGCCAAAAAAACACAGCATTTTGAATAGTTTTAAAATACATATATATACCTGCAAATATATACCAGCAAATTGTTGTACAAACGTAGTAAACTCGCAGAAAAATCGCAGAATCCCAGAAGAATCGCTCAGTAAGCACTCGGAAACACTCGGAGACGCTCGGAAACACTCGGAGACGCTCGGAAAAGGAATATAAGCCGGAACGTAGGCCTTTATATAGGCGTCACAGCGATGACGTCACAGTGTACGCATGTCACGGCGCTCCGGCGTCACGCCGTCTGCCGACAAAACATGGCAACCGGGAAAACGGTCGCCGGCGCAATTGCAGTCATTGCCGCCGGCACAACGGCTTCGCCGGCAATGGGGTCACGGCGCAAGAGCGCCGGCAATTCGGCGACGGCGCAAAGTCCCGGCCCCCGCGAGTGACGTCAAAACCTGTTACCAAACCGAAACTTAAGTTTCCGAAAATTCCGGAAAGTAGGCCAGAAGATGTATTTTGACTGGCGGAACAATTTAGGTTACCGTAAGTTTACGATTAAACGCTTATTTAACGCGGGATGGGTGTTTTACGATGTGTCAGCCGTCAAACTAACATTCCATAAATGGTGTAAAAACAAAACAAATTTTTCTTCCTCGCCGATTTTCTCGTCTTTCCCGTCGATTTTCCCGTCGATTTTCTCGTCATCCCCGTCGATTTTATCTTCAAAAACCTCAGTTTGCTTTTCTAAAACAAATTATTGTATTTATTACGAAAATCTCACCAATTTTCCTCTGATGTGCGCTGCCGCTCATTCAGAATTTGCCGCGCAAATCTAGAAAACTCGAGGAAACATGGCGGCGTTTCCGACGACAGCTTGGCCGCTCTCTCTATTAT
>JAVBJR010000250.1:0-9462 GCA_031546965.1 Dysgonomonas sp. | reverse complement strand
GTACTAGTATTTTCGGAAGACCAAGTGTTCAAAAATGAATTTTCGTTGTAATGGGCTGTTGCACATATGGTTGCACATGTAACAAACAAATCTATACTGTTTCTTCGAACAGAGACCAGACAGCGAAGATAAAAGTGTTGTCCCTTACGAAAATTTTAGATCTAGCTTGATCCCAGTTGATCAACTCCTGAGATCATTTTGATAGCAGGGATCAAGCTTAGAGATCTATTGGATCCCAAGGATCCAATCACGTGATCAACGTGATCTATGTGATCTAATACAACTGATCTAGAATTAGACCTGTTGGATCACAAGGATCAAACCATTTGATCAACATGATCTGTGATCTAATGCTACTATCTAGAATTTGACCGCTTAGATATCTTTTACCCCATTAACTTCTACATGCATAAATTCATGATATTTATTCTAGTTGTAAGCAATTAATTAAAAATGTCACATAAAACAGCACACAATAATATAATGGATACATATATATTTATTGCATTTTATATAATATTTACACAAATAAAAATAAGCATTCATGTGAAATACAGTTCCGAAACATAATTATTGCGAAAAAATTGCACATAAGAACACTATAGATTAACTTCCACATGGTTTGGCATTTGTACCAAATAATTTTTAACCCTAATTACTTTTGATACAATATCTTTCGTTGGATCCACAATTCGCAGTCTTGTGGAATTGTTAGCAATACGGTACATATATTTTGCAGGACAGTCACTATCTAAATAAACAGGAATTGAAGTACAGAAGAGCAAAACACCAGTTTTCATTAATGCAAAATAATTAATTTCAGCAAATTCACAGTCACCTATTTAAATGGTATAATCATTACGTCTTAGTTGTTTTTCCTTGTAATGTTTTGAGGATAATGTAATTCCATGTTTTATGGTATATCGATAATATTTCATGCACTGAGTTTCTACAAGTTCATCCATGACATTTCGCAGTGCTGCAAGCTCAGTTTCAATAAATGTATGTTTTGTACCAATTCCTAATAATACTGTACCATCTGTTAAACAAGTTCGAGAGTAAGAATTTTTGAACACATTTGAATTTTTAAATTTGCATTTTAAAACACGGAAACCACAGGATATTTGGGCAAATGATGACAGCTGCTCAAGGATAAATTGTGTGCCATGTAAAAGCTTCATAATATCCCCATTGTTACTTTCAAACATGAAAGCTGAAGATGCCCACAGTGGTCCCCACCTTTGCACAGCCAATGGAAGGTGGGTCACTTGGTGCAAATTATATGTACAATGTTCAGGACCATACAAGTCCTTAGTCCCTGTAACGAACGAAACACAGAGGGATTGTGCAAAATCAATGTCTGCAGCTGTAATTTTATCACGTAAGAGAACAAAAATTAATGACACAAATTGCATCCAATGATGGTAAAGTTCATTCGGCATGAATTCTTTTAAAATTACGGGGGAGTAAAATAATAACCATGATCGGAATTCTGCCGCCTTCCAATATTTCCTGTCTTTGATACTTCTGGGTAGTCTAGAAATGCAACTTGTAGGCTGAATACTTAAGAGCATCAAATTCATTTCATCAATATAGTTCCCTAAATACCAGTCAAAGTTGTGGTTGCTGGGATTAAACCATTTGTTTAAAAATTGCCTAGTAACACCTAATAGCGCACTATGCATGTATTCCGGTACAAAACCACGGCCAAGATCAAAATTTGGAATTGCAGAAAGAAAACTTGGGCCTTTTATACCCATTACAATTGTTTGTGTTTGAACAGCAAGAGTTGCATGTCTTTCCATACGCTTTCCAGTGCGCAAAATGTTGTTAAACTGTGGCATATAAACGTACCCATGCTTTTCTGGAATACTTTCACCAGTCTGCTCACATAATGAGCAACCGTTGCTGCCATTGAACTGATGCATATTCTGGAGAGGAGCACGTGCTATTGCATCAACTGAAATTAAAGATACCGATACTTTTGATTGAATTTGAATTTTTTTGAATGGATGCATCCAACTGAAACCCTCTGTTGCCAATTTCCTTAAGGTTTTCACAAACGGTTTTAAAAAGTATTGCATATTTGGCTTTACAGAATCAAAAAACACTCCTCCAACTATCAAAAACAATTTACGAAGGTGTATTGGTAATTCCGTCACAACAAATTGCACAGGCCACAACTGTTTGTTTGATGAATTAAAAACTGGTACCCCATCAGTATTCATAATTAAAGAAAAATCAAATGGTGATTGGAAAAGCCCTTTTGATTTCAGCTTAGCATACTCAGTTCCATCACATACATCATGGATGTCACCATTTGAGCTATGGTTTTCCTTGCAAAAGTATTTAAACATGTGCTCCTTTTCCATGAGGTCTCGCAATATCACCTCTAAATCAAACTCTACAAAGAAGTTTTTCCCTGGGATAAATGGTGTTTTACATCGACTGCATTCTGTTGGACTAATATTGAAATCAGAATTTGAGTGACCATCGCAATCCTTATTATGGCAATAAAAATGTTTTTTCACATTGTATTGGGGAGCAAATTTCTTAAGTATTTTAAGGAGAGAATATTTTGACCTGGGGAGTATATTTGGATGTGGCAGGAAGTTATTGATTAATTCTAACAAGCCATGCAGACATTTTTTCGTCAATTGAAATTCAAAGTAAAATTGCAATATTAAAAATACTGCCTCAGCAATGGAACATGTAGCACCAGAGTAAATAGGGCGTTCCATCCCTTCAGGGAGTTCAATGTCTTCATCATCGTAATTCATTTGGCCATGAGAATGATCTTCACTGTGATCTGCATTTTTGGATGATTCTCCAATTTCCGATTCATTCAGGACTTCTGGAGAAAAAAAAAATATATTAATTTTTCTACTCTTTGCACATAATATAGTTTTAATTGCATTACCTGGTTCGGTTTCATTTTCTTGGAGAAATCTTGAAACATCACCAATTTGTTCCAAATGAGAATCTGAAAAACAATCATCGTTTACATATTATACATGTATGAAATTTCCTTAAACTACGCATATTTTTAAATCAGCTATATAACATAATTTGGAAGGGCATATACTAATTTCAGACATGAAGCCTTCATAAATATATGGAAATGAGCATAAAAAAGGAATTAATTTCCAGCTGAGTATATGCAGCTCATATGTTAAGAGGATATGCTACACCTTTGATTCGCCTGCTTTTTCCACCCGAGGGCGACACTGTTGCCCATGCTTCCCTATGGTGAATTTCGTTCCAAGTTTTCAAATCTAATTTGCATAGCTAAAATTATTGAGATTGTTTTTAAACTTCCCAAGTAGGGCATGTACTTCAGAACTGTGCGATATTTAAAAAAAAAATACTATTGGATTTTAAATAAATAAATGTTGAAGTTGGGATTCTGCATTTTCCCAAAAATCCCAACTTCAACATTTATTTATTCAAAATCCAAGAGTAATATTTAAAATATCGCACAGTTCTGAAGTACATGCCCTACTTGGGAAGCTTCAAAAAATCTCCATAATTTTAGCTATGCAAATTAGGGGAGACAACTTGGAATGAAATTCACCATAGGGAAGCATGGGAAACAGCGTCGCCCTCTGGCGGAAAAAGCAGACGAATTAAACGGGTAGCATATCCTCTTAGTTTGTATGTTTTATTTATAAATTCATACCTTGCAATAATCCATCTTCTTCAGGAACTGGTGCATTTACAAGCCATCTATTTTTGCTCTGTATGGGTACCTAAACAAAAGAATAAAGCGTATATATTACACAGTCAAGACAGGGCAAGTCATACTGCAATACACATGCATGAGCAATGTTCTGCAAATTAAATTTAAACTTGTGCCAAATTGTAAAAGCTTGATGTTGATTATCATATGCATATTATCTGTGAAAATAATTGTCTCTTTATGTTGGTTTACCTATTAACATATGGATGTTGTTGCATACAATTGTGCTGTATTATTTTACACCTACTTCTAAATTTTCATTGCCCTGCAATCACTTAATGTTTGTTTTCTGTATTTACATTATAAACTGCAATATTGCTGCAAGCACATGTATATTAACAAACAAATAAACTTCTACATACCAGTTCTGTTGGATTGTGGATATATTTCTTATACGGGCCAAATCTCCGTTTTCGCAGAGAAGTATTGCTTGTTGCCATTGCTTCAGCTCAAAATCAAATGCAATATGTGCACTCTGTATAGAGCCCACATTGCAACAGTTAAATATGGTGCATTTCACTTCCAAGAAGCATGTGACCAGGATATCAGCAAAGCTTAGTTGAGACCAATGAGCCATACAAACTGATGGATGCTATTGTTACTGCACATGTTTTTAATCTCCCTTTCCAAGAACTCCTGATCCCTAAATTGCTTTTCTCAAGTTTCAAAATGTGTGCTTTTCAAATGTTGTCAATTGGTGAAGTTTATTTATAAGTTATATTTGAACAATGAAATTGTAATATAAAAATATCTTTACCTTTAAAAATTGTTGAACCTTACCAAAACTTGTAAATTAAACACGAAAGAAAGGTAATGTTTTGTGTAATGACAATATACAATTCATGTTGAATCAATAATGAAATTGCATTACAGTTAATTTAATCACATGCAGGGATGAAATACTACTAACATTTTTAATGACAATGCAATGTAATTAACATTTAAAAATGCAGGGACATTGCATTTTCCTAAAAAGAAAATTCTGAAGGCATATTTTGAAGGCATGGGATTTTGAAATGAAAGGAAATGAACATCTTTCATAAATTGGCAACTTTGAACTTGTTTATCTATTGTCATAAATAAAAATGCATTTCAAATTAGAATTGAATTATTCATAATTTAATGTTACCAATTGCAAATTTATATTCAAAAGTTTTAATAATTATTTGACACTTATTTGCAAACCAATAATAACATTAACTAACTAAAATTTATGTGCAATTTATTGTTACACAAGTTCACAATTGGCCTAAATTTATTTACTAAATTCTATAAATGTGTTTTGATTTGAAATGTAAACAAAAATATGTGGTAAAATTGATTTTATTATGAACAATATCTTGAGAAGGAAGGGCAAGAATGAAATCCAGGTGCAGTCAGTTCCTGGAATAAACTTGCCAAGGTCTCCACACTCTCCCTTCCTATTAATTAGGTCAATTGGTTAAGTTTTACTGCATCCAATATGCAACATTTTTAATGACTGAGTTAATGAATTTATTTTGCAAAAAATGAGCTCCTTGCATGCAAATATGTTGGATTACCATTTTGAATTTTCAAAATATGATAATTTTATCCTTGTGTGCATGTATTAGGGAAAATGTATAATGGAATTGTGCAGTTTAATTATAAGTTATATTTGTACTATTAAATTGTAATCTAAAAAAATACTTTACATTTAAAAATTGTTGAACCTTACCAAAACTTCTAATTTAGAAACAAAAGAAAAGTAATGTTTTGAGTAATGACAATATTTAATTCATGTTGAACCAATAATGAAATTGCATTACTTAACTGCCAAATTATGTAATATATTCACATAAGAATTTCATGTTACAGTTAATTTACTCACATACAGGGATGAATTAGTACTGACGTTTTTAAAAGCAATGCAATGTAATTAACATTTAAAACTGCAGGGACATTGCATTTTCCAAAAATGATAATTCTGAAGACATATTTTAAAGGTTTGGGATTTTAAATTGAAAGGAAATGAGCATCTTTCATAAATTGGCAACTTTGAAATTGTTTATCTGTTTTCATAAATAAAAATGCATTTCAAATTAGAATTTCTGCCTAAAATTGAAATATTCATATTTTAATGTTACCAATTGCAAATGTATATTAAAAAGTGGTAATATTTATTTGACACTTGTGCTAACCAATAATAATTTTAGTTAATTAACTAAAATTTATGTGCAATTTTTGCTATACAAGTTCACAATTGACCTCATTTTATTTACTAAACCCTATAAATGAGTTTTTGGGCATGTTTTGATACTAAATGTAAACAAAAAATATGTGGGAAGTTTGATATTATTATGAACAATATATTGAGAAGGAAGGGAAAGAATGAAATCCAGGTGCAGTCAGTTCCTGGAATAAACTTTCCATGATCCACACTCTCCCTTCCTATTAATTAGGTCAATTGGTTAGGTTTTATTGCATACAAAATGCAAAATTTTTAATGACCCAGTTAATGAATTTATTTTGCAAAAAATGAGCTCCTTGCATGCAAATATATTGGATTACTATTTTGAATTTTCAAAATATGATAATTTTATGCTTGTGTGCATGTATTAGGTAAAATGTAGCATGGAATGGTAAAAAGTCATACTTCAAAAATCTACATTGAATTAACCAAGGGGTTTTTAGTAAAAGTGAATCACTGAAGAAGTAACAGGCACATGGGAATGCTAAAAAATTGGCAAGAAAATAACATGTTTTTTAGGTTTAAGATATAAAGTTACATTGAAAAAAAAGAGTCCCTGTTGGCAGAAAGAGGCACAGCCAATTAAAGAGGTTCCAGATGCCCTAAAGGGATTAAGAATGTTTAAACACTGATTGGGCAGCACCTGCAAATAAAAATTGGTGCACACCCCTTTCTTAGTCTGGAATATGACATCATCATCTACAGGGTCCACATTCTAAAAATCAAGGGCTCATTCCACATTAGAGGAGCACATGTGTCTGGTTTGTTAGTTTCAACAACTATGGAGTTTTTTGCTTTAGTTGAATTTGTTAAAGACAAATCACTCTCAGTAATCAATGTTGGAGATATAATTAACAAACCACTGGATGAGATCAAGAAAGGAGACAAAGTTGTTGTCCAATGGGACAATGGGAAATATTATGATGCCAAAGTCCTTGATAAAAATGGTAAGAGTGATAAATTGTGTTGCAATTTTTAGGCAAAAATTAACATTTCAAATTGTGAAATAGTAGGTATTATTTGAGCACAATTGTTTTCAGATAACAGCAACAAACTTGAATTGATGAGAGAAAATATGCTGAAAAGGCCTAAAGAGACTAGCCATGTATCAGCAAAAAGAAAGAGAATCACCAGAACACCAAGTGATAGTGAGGATAAAGATTGTGGGCAGGCTAAAGTTGTTCCAGCAATTAAGGTAAAAATGAACTTAAATTGTGCTTGCTAGTTTTAGTTACATTATACAATATTTATTTCAATCAAGGCCCCAGGAAAAATGCACAAGAAAACCTCATCATTTGCTCAAGCCCTTGAAATTGAAGCAATGAAAATGAGAATTGATGATGCTTCAAGATCCCCTTCACCAATGGAAGAAATCACTCTGTCTTTGGAAGAAAAACTGAAGGACAAAGATGATATAATTGCATCATTGCAATTAACTATCAAGAAATTGACATCAGAAAATGAAGAACTGCAGCAGGAAAAAATAGAATATGGAAAGCTAGGTACACACATTTCAAGTAATTTTGTGCTTGTCATAAACATTGTGCTGTTTACTACAAATTACAAAATTCCTCTTGCAATAATCTTGCTTGTTTTTTCTCTATAAATAAAGATTATGATTATCTCTAAACACTTAAAATAACATTCTGCAAATGCAAATTACCATATAACACAAAAGAGAAAATATATAAAGGTTTGTAAATTTTTATAGCATTAAGCATTTGCAGAATGTGGTACTTTTAATGTTTATAGAGAATGTAAATAGCCAATGTTGAGGCAACTTGGTTTGACTAAAAACCATATAAACATGCCATGCAATATTTACAACTATAAGGATATTAATTCTTTTTTAACATTTATATTTCCTTTACAGTTCTTGAACTCAAAAGTATGCTTCAGATGGCAGATTCTATGACCAAGAACATGCAAGATGTAATGGTGAGCATGAAAGCAATGACACACATAAGGTACAATGTTTAACCATTTAACCATTATAGTGATGTAGCTAGCTATGTTGTTAACAAAATAGCATTTTGTTCTCTACAGTTCAAGGGCACATTCCACTACAAAGAGCATTAGTAAAATTCACTCCAATGAACTGAACAATTCTCTGTAAGTATGTTTCATGTGACAAATTAAATTTCCAGTTATTTTTTATGAATCCTTCCAAATGGAATATGCATATCTTGAGCATTTGCTATGTACATTTATGTAGGAGGCCTGAAGGAAATGAATCTGTTGAATATCATCCAGACAATCTGGACAATGGCTGGTGACTATATAAAATTGTGTATTAATTATATGAATGCTGTTTATTTTCTTATAATTTATTGGCCTTTCTTGCAGGCAAGAAAGTGATGACAACATGCAGGATAATTGCGGAAAAGAAAGTGAAATAGTAAATATATATAGTGTACATGTTTAATAATGTTGCATGCAATTAATTGATTTTATGCATATCAGGATCAGGAAATAGATGTCTCAGATTCTGTCCATCAACTTAAATGGAAGGCAACAGATAAAAATGTAACATTTATTTATTACATTTATTATACATTTGCTAATGCAAAAATGTTAAAATATTAAATGCAACAATTACTTAATGCAGGTTGTCAAACTCATTGAAACTGCCAACATATATATACCAGCGGACTGTCTAAAGGTAGCACTGGCATGTTCACAGTCAGGGCAGCAGTTGGCTCGGAATTTAGTGAAGGCAATTTTTGTCGACAAGGCTTTGACAACTTGCTCAGTTTTTGGAGGAATTTCTAAGGGACCATTAGGGAAACGAGCAGAAGCAAGGGTTCCCTTACATGCAGAGGCCATTAACGCTATAATAAGTTTGTATGCGTAGACTAAATTTATGCATATGTATATATAATTTCTAATCTCCAATTGAATACTTTTCAGAATTCGTTCTTAACAAGGGGAAGAAAGAAATGTGGACAGTTAATCAGCAGCAGATCGTGCACGCATTGGGAAGCTTTTTAAGTGCAACACGTACCAAATATGTTAAAATGACAAATTGATTAAATATTGTTAATAAAGATATTGGTTAATTAAGTATGTCTACGTTGCATATATATTTGTGGCTAGTTTATGTCCGGGTATGTGTGTGTATACACACTTTGATTTCTGGTATGAAATGGCTCAATTTGATCTCAGATATTCCATATATACATTTGATACCAGAGATCAAAGTGATCTATTCGATACCAGAGATCACAGTGATCTACTCGATACCAGAGATCAAAGTGATCTACTTGATACCAGAGATCAAAGTGATCCATTGGATCTATTAGATCTGCTCAAATAGTGATCTAGATAGATCCCCAATTTCCAGATCTAAATAGATCTAAAATTTCCGTAAGGGGTAAAACGTATAAAACGAGGCTGGTATAAGCAGAAGGTTAGGCAATAACATTGCATGAATGTTTTATGAGCAATGTGGAAGAAGCAGTCCAGTGCAAGGAAGAAGAAGAAAAAAAATTGGGGGCTGAATGTGAATAAAATT
>JAVBJR010000987.1:0-3271 GCA_031546965.1 Dysgonomonas sp. | reverse complement strand
CATTCATCTTTCCAGCAGAACATTGTATACGTGATAATCTGTTGAATGGATATCCCTTACAGAAAAATACTGCAGTTTGTCCCATAAAATTATTTGCTGTTTTGTGCATTTACTAAGTTTCTTTACGTTTGTCGCAAGTGGCGTTTGTTTGCAGGAACTTCTTTAAGCTCATTTTTACCCAACTTCCACACTTCCTTATAGAGCTGAAATTTGTATATAAACGAGTCCCGTGGTACATTTTAATGCTTCAACATTTTTGGTTTGGTTATTAGGCCAGATTCGCGAGTATTTCAGTCGCAAAAATCGAAGTGGGGGAGAAGGGTAGCTTCATGGGTTGTTTTCACTGCGCAACCCACTTGAAATCTGTTGATTTTGCAGCAGTGACGCTCCAGTGAACGGAGTTTACTTAATTATAAAAATATTGATTTCTTTTAATATAAAATCTTTCAGCTGTACTAATAAATATTTATATTTTCATAATTTCGAATGATTTAAAAAAAAATACACTCGTGTGAAATTATAAATAAAACCTAGTACTGAAAAAAACCTTTTTTAAGGCTTGTTTTGCGAATTAAAAGTATAGTTTTATTGGAGTATAACCTGCAGAATTTTTCTGTTAAGGTGTACCTAACATCCAAACATTGTAATTTTAATTGTAACAGAAAAATTTTTGTCTCCAGTCATACTTGTTTTTGTTCCAATAATAGGAACTTATTAGACTTAAGATGTAATTTACCGTTTATTTTTTGTAGGATATTGCCAAGGTGATGGCTTCAGAGTCGGTTTTGGGACCTGTTCTGGAAAAGTGGTTGCAAATACTTATACTTCCTAAAAGTTGTAGTAAAGTTGCGCATATGACGACAAGTTGAATAAAAGTTGAACTCACTTATTGGTCGCATTCCGATTTATTTTTTCACCATCCATCATTTTCTCGTTTTATTATTATTACTATAAGATTATATATAATTCACCTTTGAGCTTTTGCGGTCTTCAACAACACGATGCAAAAAAATGTTTGTTTGTTTTTTTTGCGCGGAGTTTTGATTTGCTTCCGCTATAATATAGTCAAATACCAAAGGGGAAATACAATGAGGGAATTGGGCCGTTATATAATTGAAGGATAGGGGGAGATTGGGTATAAATGTGCGTGTACAGTATAACAGGTGCGAGGCTCCACTTAAAATCTACCATATCGATTCGCATTTCATGTCACCACTACAAATTCTCTTTTCTTCCTTTTTCCCCTTTCCACTCTTTTCGTCTGCATGATCGTTACAATCTATAACCGTCAACTTGCACCTCCTACTATAGTAGTACCAACAAGGAGCTCTGATATTGGTTAAGGCCCACAGCGGATCAATACGATATTAATTCAAAGTCCGCATCAAATACATACACACGCACGCACACAACAAAACAACTCACTTTATACCTTAAGCCTAGTTCACACGTACGCGCAAAACGGTTCACACGTCATAACGCACCATGCAACGCACACCTCCCAACGCACGACGCACCTCCATGTGAACCAGGCTTTATATACCTAATACTATACATATAATGCTACTATACTATATAAGTTATACTCTACTCGCGTACTTTATATATAATAATAATCATAATAATATATCGTTTTCAGGATATGCTTGCAATTACATTTTCCTGAGACGGTGACAAAACATTTTATATTCGGCTGTCTTGTTGTTTTAACTTACACTTCTTCCATCCCCCCAAAACATCCTAAAATCCTAAATCCCATCCAATTTAACGCAAATGTATACCACAAACGTTATTATTCAAGCAACGCATAATTCGGTTAGTTATGGATGGAAAGAGAGAAAAACGCATTATACAATGGGCATTAACAGATAAAGGGGCAACACACGTGGCACAAAGGGCTGGGATCATTTAGGATAACTTATTTAACTTCTTCAAACGATTTATCAATTTTATACAGGGTATGTCAGAAATACCTGACAGTTTATCTATTCATAACTAGAAATGCAGTGAAAATAAGAAATTGTAAATGTTATTATGCATTAATATTAATTACAACAAGGGACATAGTATTTCACATGTCTACATTTGTGTTATTAATTGGGCACTATTGTTTTAGGTCATTTATAGGTTCTGCAGCATGTATTGAACCCTCTATTCAAAAGTAACACTTTGTTCTGTATAAAAGTTAAAGCAGTATTTACTACAGTAACACCCAATTATGATGACATTTAAAGGTGAACAGAAATGGTTTTATAACCCCCCTTGAAACTTTCCCCAGTAGCTGAAAACATGTCAATAAACACGTTGGCAGTGTCAGAATGTTTTTTATAAAATTTATTCGCTGCGCTATTTGCGAAAGAACTTTTAAATTGCCCCTGCTAAAATTACGAAATGAGAGGCCAAACGGCCTACTTCAGCATTTTATTTGAACGTGTTTATTGACATGTTTTCAGCTTCTGGAGAAAGTTTCAAGGAGGGTTACAAACAATTTCTGTTCACCTTTAAGGAATTGAAATATTATCCATATGGAGGAAAGTACAACTCATACAATGGGACGAGCTTTTAATCCTGATGCACAAGTGGTACATGAGCTAAAGTGTTTCTTTAAAGTCTTCACAACAACCAACATTTAATAGAGTTTATTATATAATTAGCTTGTCTTGAAAGTAAGTATATTTAATTGGTCATAATTTGCTCCACTTTGAAGTTGTAGGGTGCCAAACACTGCTGCATGATGACTTATTTTCCAATTTCAAAATCCATCAGGTATTTCTGGCACACCCAGTAATATCCAACAGTTTGCACAAACCTAGTTTTCTATATTAACACCAAAATAATGGCCGGGGAAAAATAAAAAAAGGAAACTGATATGTATTCTGCAAAGGTCCGCTCTAACTACTGTATTTGCCCAAACCCGATAACATTGTCCCCATACCTATAGCCCATAATGTTTCCTTTACATTTCCTGCTTCAGGCAAAGGGCATATAGATAGAGGTACAGGGTGTATGTATACAGTGGAAAAAACTTTTAATGTCCTTATAGCTTCCAACCTGGAATATTTTCCTTTCCGTTTTAGAGGTTTAAATTTGTTTCTGGTGGATATTTCTAGAAATCTTATCGTTTCCTTAATGTGTTCCTGAAATTGTAGGGATAAAAGAACCAAACCAATGTGCCCAGCATAGAAAGGAAAGCACTAACATTCAAAGAAAAATGAAATGCAGTATTTCAGTTGGTTATAGTTTTAGAAAATGCTGCTTAAAATAGTCTCTA
>JAVBJR010000213.1:0-6418 GCA_031546965.1 Dysgonomonas sp. | reverse complement strand
AGCCAATCGGCTGCAGGGGGCGTGTCGTGAGTCGCTCGCATGGAAATAACCGAAGCGGAGCGTTTTTGCTATTTGCGTTTTTCATGGCGGCGCCGCGAACGCAAACGCTAACGCAAAAACGCTTGCATGGAAAACGGGCTTTAAGCCTGTTTTCCATGCAAGCGTTTTCAATATTGCGTCTGAGTTTGCGTCCGAGTTTGAGTTTGGACCGCAGCAAAACGCATTTGCATGTGTATTTCCATGCACGCTGCTTGATGCGTCTCACAGACTCCGTGATTGGCTCACTGTTCCCGTCACAAAGATGACACGCCCCCTTTGTTCCTCCGGATTGGTTGGTGCTTTCCCAGACGCTTTTGGCGGACGCAAAATATTCAACTGGCTGGAAAAGATTCGAGGTTTGCGTCCCGACGCTTGCATGGAAATTGAATCTCTGACGCAAACGCCGACGCAATATCATCAAAAACGCTTACATGGAAAACAGCCTTTAGCGCAAAGGAAGGTATTGGTAGATTTGGTCGAAGGGTGTCAATATAACACGTGATGCATTACAATCAGAATGCTTATTGTATAGAATAGGTAACAGAATGTATGTGTACAGTATTCATGGAGAGGTCTTTGTACACTGCATTACAATCCAATCTTGCAGCAAATGCAGGTGCCACGTGATTGCACGACCCTCCACTACAAGTAATGCCCTGTATTATCTCTTGTGCAACTCAAACTTTAAAACTTAAAGGTGAACTGACAGGATAAATTTCTTGCAACCGATCTCTCTGAAAATTGTCCTATGCATGAACAACATGCATTTGCATATGTCAAATTTTTTTCTAATTTTTCCACCGATTTGTTTTTTCTTATATAAAAAATTTGCAAATTTACCCTAAAATAGGTCCTCAAAAGTCCTCACACTGTCAAATTTACATCCGGGGCAGTGTGTATGGCACGCCACTTGATCAAAAACGTGCTAAATGCCTATTGGCTATACACAGGTGGCTTCCCCACAGCATATGCTGGAACAAACTCTCCATACTAGAATTTTTCTCCTCCTAGCCTCTCTGCACAGGCCCAAAAACACAAACTTCAATCTGTTAAAACACCTTTAAAAATTTTTAAAAAAGAAAAGAAATGAACTCATAGTTTTAATTTTAATCAGTCTTTCTGCAGCCCAAATATCATGGGGTGTTACAAAACCCTGTCAGTTCACCTTTAAATTGACCTACTATCTTGTTAAATTGTGTGTGAATTAATAGGTATTCACATTTATATTGCAAAAAAATATTTAAGTGACGATTGTCAAAATAAAACAATATTTCTTACACCTAAAAGCAACAAATGGTGCATTTGAACATTTTTAATTTTTAATTTAGAAAATACAAATATGCAGTATAAATAATTTTAAGAGAAGTCCAACCACATTGTTCACGTGATTTGGGGAGTTTTTTTGAAGTTGGAGATGTAGTCGGTATACTTTATTCTCTGTCGTCATATACATACTATTACAATGAAGGAAAACAATAAACTGTTAGCACTATTAAATTCGCCATTCTTTTTACATTATCCCATGATTTTGTTTCAATGCTCTTATGTACTAAACTTACCAGGATTGGTTCGCTGCGATGAGTCGGCTGCCATTCGTAGAAATTAAACGTGAACCGTGTAAAATATACATTTTTAAACTAATCTTATGGTGCTCTACAACTTTCAAATTGGAAGTAGTGGTCTAAACCCAGCCGTTTAAGAGATACAGTGTAATCATTATCGCGCGTGCGTTTCGTGTTTGCTTCCCAGCAATGCACTGTTTTGCCACTTTGAAGGCTCTGCATAAAAGAGTAATTGTTTTTAAATTGCATAAATTAATTATTTTTAGATTAAACTCACGGTGCTCTACAACTTTCTAACTGGTGTTAATAATCTCAAACCAACCAGTAAAAATATATAAATATTAACTATATGAATCGAGAAAACCCTGAAGTAACGCGGAAAGGACGTTTTTCGGAAAACACATGTCACCTAATGTAAATGATCGCTCATCGCACATTAAATTAAATACGGGCAACAAAATTTGGTTAAAAAAATATCAATATATGTATTACATAAATGAACAGTATAAGAAAGCTTTCTTACCTTCAAGTAACTTCTAATCCGTAAATAATAGCGTTATCGAAAATTGCGCCGCTATCTTGAAATCGCAGCATATTTTGCGTGTTATTGGCACGGAAGAAGCATATCTCTCCCACAATGCACTGTGCCAAGTTGCGCATGCGCAGTAAATTGATGAAGTCCCCTATTTTAACGGACAACGTTCGTGTGACTGGCTCCATTGGCCACAATGTTAAGCGCACACCGACGACAAAAAGCTGTCCGTTTTGCTATGCTCGTGTGACTGCATCCTTATCTGATTCTTCTCGCATTGAGACTCGTGGATATAATTCGTTCTTGGTAATGTCCATGCTTCAACATCTGTACGTTATGCTAAAGTCTATACTGAAGATAGGGATGAATGTAGTCGTACGGTGGTCACACGATGTATTGGTGACGTATTCAGTGTAAGTTGGCATCACGTGTATTGGAAAATATGAGGTCATCGTTTGCGCAGGTGCAATTGTCGAATGTATAATTGCAGCACTGTATATATTATATTGTTTACTACTTTGAAAACATAAATTTTGACAAAATATTACTGCAAGGTGCTTTATTGAACCGTTCAGATAAACGACTAAACGAGATGTTACGATAAGTTATTGTTTTATTTTTTGAAAGCCCACCAACACCGATTATATTGTATTGTGCAAGTGAGTGTATTTGTATTAGACTGTTCATTTGAATGAAACTTATGATGTCCATGAAATGGGACTTGTCACTCCTTAATCCACTAGATCACAGTGACCACTTTGTCTGCGTCCTTTGTTCAATACGCAGTTGTCCATTTACAGTTTGAGGGTTTCAACAAATGAAAGAAAGTTTGCGAAGGGCAAATTCATTGCATAATTTGTGGTTCTATAGTGATCATGTGGTTTAAGGAACAACGAAACATACAACATCCTGATATGGCACTTTATTCGCTAGGACAAATATACTAATGTGTCACGCCCCTGGTTGCCACCAGGGCGCGCTCCTAGCTCGGGGGCCATCCATGCTTAACCCAGAGAGGAAGTGTCCCCTTGGCAATCAATAACGGGTGCAGGGGGCGTTGCATTGGAGACTCCGCCCTCCTCTCTAGCATGATGTAGTGCCAAGTGTCGTGTGGAGTTGTATTAAAGTATTCTTAACTTAGCCAAGTGTGCTTTATTCTATGTGTTGGGGACCTTTGGGGGGTTTTAGGTCAGTGGAATGAAGGAAGTCACGTTGCGAACGTGACAAACGTACCACTTTTAATTCTTTCAAATATAAAAGTATAGTTATTTGTTTCGCTATGAACGGTCTAATAGATAATAATCCATATACGTGAAATTAATTTGTTGTGCAGATTAATATGTAATATATTGTACGGGTCAGTTGCAGTCTTTTAACTGGAATTCGTTGCGGTTTGTTCATCTGCAAATGTTATGCCTGGGTACCTGCAAGTAAGAAATACACGTATAGTTTGAACCGACTCAATGTTTGACATACTATTATCTTAATTAGCTTGTAACTGTTTTTAGCTATAATAGAATGTCTGCCCAGCAAGCGCAACACGTATGGCTTTCAATCGCAAACATTACGAGTCTTTATAACAGTTACGGGTGATGCAGTAAGGATGAATGTACTTACCGCAGATCTCTATAATTTGTTCAGGGAGTTCTTCATCTCTAAACACGGCAGCCGCCGCACACGCCATGTTCTCAATGACGGTTATGAACGTAGTATTTTCTGGTGAGGTTGGACAAAAACCACCCGTCATCTGGCTATAATCTGTGCCCAGGTTTAGAAGTCGCAGGAACGCGCAAAGTAATTGACAGAATATATGCAAAACATCTAGACCACCTGCACCTCCGTCGGGTAGTAGACCTCCAAGTATGTTTCTCGTAAGATTGGTTGCCGCGCTTCCCGGCAAGCTCAATCTACCTTCTAAAGCTTTTGAAAGCTTACCGTTCGGGTCTAGGGTGATGTAAATGATCCGCGCTACGTGTACACAGTCACTAATTTCTATGAGTACATTCGCGCATTGGAAAAACAGATCCTGGAGTAGGGTGAAGAATGGGGAAACGTCTTTCGCGATTGATTGTGCCAGGGCAGCGAACACGGAATCGTGATCTACGTCGGTGACTGATTCTTCCAAATTGCTTTCCAGCCTTTCCAGAATATAGTCAAAATGTACCCTGAAACCAAGAATTAGGTTTCCCAATGGTGGACAGGAATCGGTGTCTTCCAGAGCGATTGATAGTTTGGTCGTGGTTTCGTCCGTTCTTCGTTGTATGTCCTGTATATTCGTTTTTATTGCGGCACGAAATTCTTCAACGTCCGTAAAGGTATTCCCGAATAGGTTGTTGAAATCTCCCTTAGCTGCTTGCGCTATCTTTCCAAGTTCTGTTAGAAAATTGATCGCCGGTTGCAATTTGGACACCGGCGGTAGCTCGCATTCTACGCAATCCGGTGCTGCCGCTTCTGCTTGGAAAAAGTTGCATGAAATTGTGTCCCATTGTTTTATACATGGAAGAATGTTACCTTGTCTTCTTGATAAGCCTCTGTGGTTTCCTCCGCCGCGCGACATGAAATTATTGGTATTGCACGTGTTGAATGCCA
The DNA here is from genome assembly GCA_031546965.1 of Dysgonomonas sp. Classification (GTDB taxonomy): domain Bacteria; phylum Bacteroidota; class Bacteroidia; order Bacteroidales; family Dysgonomonadaceae; genus Dysgonomonas_A. The sequence continues at coordinate 1,696 of JAVBJR010000213.1, read as the reverse complement.
AGAGGCACACGAGTGATGCCGTTGTCATGAAATTCATTATGAATTTTGAAAGCTAGCCTTGCTCCAATTCGTATTTATATGTTCAGTGAGCCTAGGAAACTGTTCGCAATATTTTTCCAATGGTTGCGATATACCCAATCAAAACTTCGCGCATAATTGTGTTATCTGTTTGCTGCAATGCCATTTGCTCCCTTCCAGTCATGCCATGGTTTTTGGGAGGGGGCTCTGCATTTATAGGGATGCAATGATGGTGGGTGTAATAGTTGTCATGTTTGTCTCTCGTCGTTTACATTGTCGAATATACGTCCATGCTTGGTAATATATGGCCTCTGAATTTATTACTTGAAAGAAAATAATTTTAATAATTATAAATTGAAAATTTGGTTTCGTGCATTTTGTTGGGTCGTCATCAGCGGCTTTTACTATAATATATTTACGCATCCCTCATATCTTTGCATATTCACGTATACTTCATATGAACATAAGGTACAACATAAATGCCCATATATGGTATGTGCCTTTACTCGGCGGAGGAATACTGGTATCGGGCATTGTCCAATGGCATCGCTTCCGACTTCCAAGATGGCGGCACGCACTTTTGTGCCATTCCGATGGCAAAATCGCGTTTAGTCACCGTTTAGTGTATTGAAACTTGCCAATTTTGTGGCCATAAGCTTTCCTGAATTGCTGACATCACTAGGTGTAAATATGGGTGAAATAAATTCTGTATTTCTAATAACATAGCGAAAAGCCGCACGCAATCGTCTCCTTATAGAAACATGATTGGAGCATACCAGACACGACTACTCGATGAAGCAATCGCATCGCTTCCAAGATAGCTGAAACTTACTCGCTTCACTCATAATTATCTGCACCTTATCTGCTAATGTAAATACAGTTTGGAATCCATATTACCGATTTTATAGCTTCTGAATTTGCCGTACTGCAGTACTTATTCCATTTTATCGGTCCATATTTACATAGTATCAACTTTTTACTGTAAAATATCCAAGGGACTATTTTTCACGGCGCAAGGACATGAAACCTAATCGCGCCATACCATATACGGGTATTTAGGTTGTACCTTAAGCTCATATGAAGTTTAGTAGTGGTCACACGGGCCCAATTAATTAATTAATTAATAATGTTCAATTTAATTTAATCGGTTTTGCTGCACATTTTTATGATTGCAATTGCGTACGATGAAAACGAATGAAGTCATAGTTTGCTCATGTGCCTTTCATAAATTATTGCTTCAATTCGTCAGTCATTTAATTGTATGCGTTGCAATGTAAATACTTTGTTGCATTTTATTGGGTCTTCGCCAATGTCCTTCGGCACAGTATGCTTCGCGCATTCATCTCCTATTTTATATTACAGACAACCATTATAAAAATCTTGGTTAGAGCAGTGAATACTTAAATTTGTGCGCTGCGTGTAAAGACAATTTATATATTTTAAGCAATGAGGATGCTAGCGAAATATCTCACCTCAACTACAAATAGTCCCGCAATTATGACCATTTGTAGTTTGCTACTCCGAATTAGAAAAAAGTGATCCGACAAAAACCCGAAGTTTGGAAGCTCACCGTTGGTTATTGAAGGGTCCTTCATTGATGACAATTTATTTCCCCGTTCTTAATGTTATAATCTATTGTAATAAAATTTGATAGACGTATATACCTACTGCAGGCCTC
>JAVBJR010000712.1:0-3341 GCA_031546965.1 Dysgonomonas sp. | reverse complement strand
CGCACTTGTGTCTGCAAATAAGTAAAATATATACCAGTAATATAAGTAAAATATATGAAATGATATAAAACATTGTACATTGTACTTATAACAGACATGAACAGTTATTACCGTGAGGCCTTTGCAATAGTTTCCATCAATATTAATATGGTACAGTCCAGACAGATGAGTTAAAAGCCACCAACAGAAACCAATAGGATTGGATGGAAGAGTGATTGCGGCAATGTCAGCCAAATCTGGAAATGCCGCAATAATTTCAGCAAAATATACAATTTACCAATTCACTGTAGTATTAACAAAAATCACCAACCAGAATTGGGGAAAGAGGATGGCAAAGTGTCTTCCTTCAAAATCAAATCAAAGACCAACCGTCGTAGATTCACCCAAAATGACTGAAACATTAAATTTCAAAATTAAAATCAAAATCAAAACCAAATTTATGTAAAATGAAAATACAATATGACTAACTCACATCACTTAAGCCAATCTGTTCACGGAAATCAGTTAACCTGATGACCATTACCCACAGTTCTCTAACACAGTTGCACGGGAACGGCGACTCGTGAATGTAATCGCAAGTTCGGATCTGAATTGGAAAACTCATTCAAAAAAACCAAAAACATATATCAGCACATGCAATCAACATTGAGTAATCTAACCTTGCTAAAACGTTTTATTGATAATGCAACTAAATCCAGAACGACATCGCGCAAACATTGAGTGAAAGAGTTTGTCGGGATGTTGTCGTAATCGATAGGATGTTGGGAATTTCCATTTGCTGTTAAAAAACCAACAAACATTATCATGGCACTTGGAAACCTTAGAGTAGTGATTCCATTTACTGTAATTTACTTGTATTTGCCATTTCATACAGGTGTGCAGCAACCAAGTATGTCCACCGGATGTCAAGAGATAAGTGCAGAAAATGGTGATATGCAGAATGATCCTTCATAAATATTTTAAAGTTTAGTGTTTCAAAGTCGAGGATGATTATAAAAGCATGCATCCTAAATTTATTTCTTACCCCAATCCTATTCACACTAAAATAATTGGTTAAATCATCATCTTTGAGATTATTGAAACGTCCAGTGTGGCGTACGAGTTTCCCAAGATGGATAACAATGTCTTCTATGTTAGACTTTTTCCCAAATTCGGTTATTGTACATCTATATAAAACAATGTACTATTAAATGGATGTGTGTGAAACAGAAAATAACAATATTTATCATAATACAAAATATAAACCAAATATGTACACACGTCAAAATCAGACAGACATTAAAATGCGCTGTATATTTTATTTAAATGTGAATTTAATTTGAATTGTATCATAATAAGTATATACCTATATAAACACTGTGTCACATGATTCAAGAAGTTGCATATTTCACTTTTGATATTGTGGACATTGCTTTTTGGAAGCCTTCGCGGAAACTCGAGGTAAGACATATTTTGCCTGCAAAATACATTCATCATATATTTGAAACTTTTCTCAATTATATTGTGTATTATATAAATAAATTAATAATTATCACAATATATATACGTATATCATATGTTAAGTACCTCACAATATAGAACATTTTCTGTGCTTCATTTTTCTTTAAGAAACTTTCGGCAGAAAATAAATTCTTGAATATTTTTATGTAATCCGGAAAGATGCAGTTTCCCAAAGATGGCGTTTTATTAATCAATCTAGAATCCATATAATAAATAGCATTATAAACACAGAAATAGTTTTAAAAATTTTCAAAATAAACGTATATATTATCATGCAACTTACCTTTTAAATTCTCCACTTTTCAAGTACCCATCATGATGAAATGCGTCGTTGCTGCTTGAATTACAAGGTCCCGTACATGTAAATGTAGATTTATGGTAATCCGAGTCTGAAAACGGCGATCATAGAAGATCAGAGAAACTTTTGAGCAAAAAACGCATTCTCATGCAACTTTCTTGCATGAGATCGATAGTCGCGCAATACTATAAAGCTGAAACCAGCTATTGCACGCGAGTCACGTGATCGAGTATTGCACGTGAATATATTGCGTGCAATACTGTTTCGAACATCAAGCAACCACGAAGCACGCGTATACCAGAAAATTGCAGTTCATCCATAGGTTCATCTTCACCCAGAATTGATGTTGACATTGCAGGAACCACAAGAGTCGTCATTGCGATTAATCAAACTATTTGCTTCAAAATTCTAATCATTTCTAACGATCAAGTCAAAAACTCCTTGAATCGACTTCGATCCCGCCGACGAAATTTGCGCGCACATCTCCCGCATTTGCAACACCAGACGGAAAAATGAAACAACTATTCACGGCGGTGATTGGTTCAAGATTGGTTGGTCAGCGAACCACGTGATTTCAACAGGCAATCACAAGCACGTATCATTGCGCACTTGCAGCGCGGCAGATTTGAATCTACTTCGAATTGAACAATTATTTATTCATAATATTTTGCAGGCAGAAATATATCCCTTGATGTGTACATGGGGTATGTGTATAATTGCACACCATAAGAGCGTTATAGCTAGCTAGATTCTACTGTAATTAATATGTGGATCACAGTAATAATTAATTAATTCAATTAATTTTTAATTGAACGGATTTTCCATAACAACGTGTACAGTAGGATTATATCGTGACCAACGCAACTGGTTATCACCACTTAAAATATTCAATTTCCCATCAGTTTCTTCCATAATTTCCATATTTTTAAACACATTGCGCAACTGGACCTCTGCCCTCATCATGTCATCATCTCCAGCCATTAAAGTTGTTGCCATTTTTGCAGCATCCCACTTGCCATTGTTCTTGCATATGGAACCATTAATAAAGTTAACGACATTCATATGAAATGAATATTTAGTTTCCCCCGTTTTCTTCAGTTGAAGTGTAATACCGCCGCGTGGAGGTTTTTGTCCATCAAGCACCGATTGCTCGCAATCAAGTTCCCAATGTCCATCCAAACCATCATAAACAGGAATAAATCTATCTCTGTTGGTTGGAATAACAGTTTCTTTCTGAATAGTTGCTTTCCCCACGCAATTGAAATTTATCGCAGGGAATACCGGCGAAAGAGTTTCCTTCGGGACATCGAAAGCAATTCCGAGTGGTACGTCATTCACGTAGAAGTAGATCTTCAACTTTGTTTCATCAATGGAAACCAACAAACCAACTTTGTCCCCTGAGTGTATGCCTTTTTCATAAAACGACATAGACAGACATGACGAGCCTTCGGACAGATTACGACTGAACATCAGTCCTCGAAAGCCGTAACATTGTTTCAAGTTTTCCAAATTGGAAACCCCAACCCATGACGTGTCTTCTAGT
>JAVBJR010000877.1:0-2553 GCA_031546965.1 Dysgonomonas sp. | reverse complement strand
AGAAAATGTGGATTTATCTATAGCTGCCAGATGAGTGATTAATTTGAAACAAATGAACCCTTGTAAATAAATATTTAAAGAAAAGGAACAAAGCTTTCATTTTATTTCTACCATTCATATCTCTATAACAGCCTCTGATATACATTTGATGGGCTTTATTATCACGGTAAAGAAGTGGGAGTGGAAAAAAAAAATATTTAAGTTGTAAAGTTTGGGTTGCAAAAGAGATATTTACAGGGCACTACTTTTTGTAGTGGAGGGTTTTGCAACCAAATCGCACCTGCATTTGCTGCAAGATTGGATTGGAATGGAGTGTATACTGTATACAAGAAATTCGCAGTATTGTGCAAATTACAACCTTACATTTTGTATAAATAACAGTAACAAAGTGAAATCAATTTACACTTCATTAGAAATTGCAAACATTAAAATTTTGACACGCAGGACGTTCATAAATGTTTGTCATTAAAGCTGAATGGTCTATATAGTTAAACAAATATACTATAATAGTGTTTTAAAAGTATAATTCAAACCTTTGATGTGTCAGTCTTATTTCACCAGTCCAGTTTAAGAAAGTTTCTTGGTAAATTTCCTGTTGGTAAAAAATATTACATTTTAGTAAATTGTCAATTAAGGTCAAGTGGAAATGACAATAACAAAGCATGTGCAGAATATGAAAGTAGCACAACGTTATTTTACTTTATAGACATCATGATTTGTAAATACACTATGTTATTAGTTCCAACAATATTGCAAAAGCAATGCAAGAAAAACTGGATAAACAAAAATGTGTTATATAAAATATCATTGTTCATACATTGTAATCTGTGATTACCACTTTCCATGACTTTTCCAGGTTTTCTAGAGGGTTTAGGCAGGTTAAACTAGCTTCATTATAACCATTTTTCAAAATAATTTTAATTTAAAACACATTGAATATTGCATATTACATATTTATATCAATTTCCCCGAGTTTTCCCAGGTTTCTCAGGTTTCCCTGAGTGTATTAACTCTGGTCTTAATTATGTTATTATTGCACATGCATATATGTAACATTTTTCATGCCTTTCCGACAAACAGTTTCATTGCATAATATCATTCAAAAGTCCATTATAAGTATTCTATATTATGGCCAATTTTTAAATATACCAACAATATATTTTAATTCTTGGAATAATACAAAAAAATCTCGATTTTTAAATTCAATAAACTTACCAGAAATGCTTTGCCATCTATGTTACGTCTTTTAAATGGTTCCACGCATTCTTGGAGGCAAACCTTCACAATAAATATAAAATAAACACAACCAAATTACAATTGCTGACAATAAGCCTAATTAAAATTCACTTTATAGTGGAACAAAATTCTTTTTGAAAACTCAATGTTTGAATAATTGCATATAAATCGTAATATATTTTAAAACAGTAACAATTTAACATGGTTCATACAACTAAATCCATGAGTTCTCCAGGTTTTCCAGTGTTTAGGCAAAATTTCCAGATTGTATTATGTATATGCAAGGTTAAACTATTTTTCTAAATAAATTTAATTTAAAACACATTCAAATTGTGTATTATACACTCTTGGTATTGTATACAGTGAAACCTTTGTATGGTGGAAAATTTGAATTTCTTGTTCCCCTGACCTCATAAATTATTTTTAAAAAGACCTCTGTATGCTGGAAAACAAAGTCTATATGGTGGAAAGCTGCACTTGAGATTCCAATATAGAAACATTTTACTGTATACAGTAGAACCTTGGTTTGCGAGCATTATCCGTTTACTTTAGTAAACATGCTTGTAATCCAAAACACTCGTATATCAAAGCGAATTTCCCCATAAGAAATAATGGAAACTCAGACGATTCATTCCAAAACTCAAAAATATTCATATATGAATGATTAATACAAAATACATACACAGTATATACCTTTTTATATTTATAAATCCCATCAACATTATTTTGATATTGTTTACCATTGGGACCCTACCCCTTTGTGCCCTTGGCTGTTACCTATTAATTGCACTACATTCTTGGCTGTGCCCATTTCTCATTTTGGTAATGGAAATTGCCCTTAGGAAATCTCCAGACGGTTCTAGATGTTTCTAACAGGAAGGGCTCACCAGTGTATTTTAGGACCTATGGTGGATATATAGGGTGTCCCTGTACAACACTGCAGTAGTGCTTCACTGCAGAGCATCTGCTGTCAACAGTGTGGTGCCAACTTGGTGCAAATGCAAATTTTTTGTTGTGATTACTCCTGTTCGTTCCTTTTCCGATTTCAAATCTGTTTTTGCCAATGTGTTTTAAATAACCATGGTAAAATATCTCTAATTTATATAACCCACCCATCTTCAAAACCGGCGAAGATCAATTTGGAATGACCTTGATCAAATGTTCCAAGGTAAAAAATATTGTCACCAATGGATGTCTCCCCATGATATTACAGATGGAAACGTCATTATATTTACAATTCTTCACCGCAATTTTAAGATATTAGCAATGTTACCAGACTTTCGGGACACCCTGTATAGTCGCCCGTTTTCATACTAG
>JAVBJR010000967.1:0-3216 GCA_031546965.1 Dysgonomonas sp. | reverse complement strand
CAGCTTTTGGAATATGACTATTTGTGTTTATATTGATCGATTTTCACCAAAAACACGGGTTGTTACAAAACCGTGTCAGTTCACCTTTAGTCGTTCTTTCTACGTCTGAATATCATGGAGTGTTCCAAAACGGTGTCAGTTCACCTTTAAACAAACAGTATAGTTTCGTAATTATTCACAAAGAAGTACATAAACCTGAACTTCATAGGGTAATTTTTATATTGTCTGGCTTTGGTCGTTAATGAACGTGGAAATTAAATAATAAATTAGAACAACAAAAATACTGAAAAACCGATGACATCTTGTGTGCATTCCTAGTTTCCAAAATTGGCTTACATGATCGCAGGGGGACAGTACACACACTGTGGAGTCCCATACACTGGGTCAATTGGGCTTTCATACTCTAAACCAACCTTCATATTCTTTTGACCAATAGCATTGTGCCATAATGTTGTACCTTGGCCTAAGTCGACACGATTTCAAAAACGACCCTGCATGTAAACATAGTAATAACTAGTACTTGGTTTAGACATCCTATATCAATGTCTTTATGATTGTAAGTGCTATCAGGGAGATGGCTCACTGACGTCATGAAACAGTGGCGTGTCGCGTAATGACGTCAGTATGGCAAAATATACAAATAACTGCCTTTTCACCAATTTTCTGAGAATTTGGTTTGCCAATCGTTTCATTTACAGTTTTACCAAGAGTGTATGAAAGGATAGAGTATGCCACGGTTCTATAGGCGCCAAGTATTGAACCTTCTCTCGCTCGTGACACATTCGAGAATGGGCGTGGTCGCGCGTCACCCACTCGAACTAGTTCCCCCTCCCCAGAAAATAGAGTTCTTGAACTCGTCCAAGAAAAATTATAAAGATAAAATTAATTTAAAATATCAAAACGTGCAGAATGGAGACTTTTGTGGTGGTTTATAGGAATATAATTCAAATCTCAATACTTTTTGGCACTCGTTTGCTGCAAATTATCGCATCTGCAAAATTTCACAAAAAAGTAAGTGTATCAAAAATCGTAAGTGTCACCAATGTCTTATTTTGGGAACAAGCTATTGTTATATATAGCTATCGAATGCCTTCTTGAAATTTATAAATATCTAAAAATTTCCTAGCCAAAAATATGTGGAAAAAACACATAATCAACAAAACATTTTTTTTTAATTATCCAAAATAACCTGAATTAAAACAATGCTCAGCGATGATGAAGATACCGCAATGCAAGTTATCTTTAAAAAAGTTCAGCTCAAAATTCCAGAAACTAAGTTGCACACTTAATTTACTTTAGAAACTAAAAGTTGATCCAATTTTTGAAAATTACTTACCAGGTGCATACATTATTGAAAACGAAATGCCATAATGCTAGCCGTTACAGCATGTCCTTCTGTAATTCGTTATATTTTTCCTGCAAGTACATTTACTAACAAAATGAATAACAGCAGATATCATAGAAGCAGCACAACGCTCATTGCACTGACGTCACAACAGCGGTTCTACAAATAGCCGCTAAAATTAGGCGGGGCGCTAAGGGCGCGATTCAGTTCCATCCACGGAATGCGAGCGTGGAATACTCTTAACTATCATCCACTCTTGGTATTAACTAAATTGTGAATGAATATAAATTTACAAATTATTAAAATATGAATGAAATATATGTTTACATATTAAATTATGAGTAAATATAATTTTACATATTAAAATATGAATGAAATGTAAATTCACATAATAAATTATTAATGAATTAGTACTAATTAAATTATGAATGAATATAAATTTACAAATTAAACTATGAATGGAATATAAATTTACATATTATGAATGAAATATAAATTATGAATGAAATAGACATAAATTTACTTGTTAAATGAAGAATGAAATAAACATAAATATACATATTAAATTATCAATCTTATAAATAAAAATGCACAGGTTAAATTACGAATGAATTAGTACTAATTAAATAATGAATGAATTATTACTGTCTACATTATGGATGACTTACTATTCAAATTGTGAATGGATTAAAATTGAAATTATTAATAAATTAGTGTACCATCTAAATTTTGAATGAATTATTTATGTATTAACTCAATTACGAATGAAATACTATTTAAATTATGAATGAATTAGTAAATTGTATAAATTCTGAATGAATTAGTAAATTATATAATTTATGAATGAATTAGTAATTTCTTAAAATTATGATTGAATTAGTAAATTGTATAAATTATGAATGAAAATCTGTACAAATCAAATACAATATTAATTTGAAACAACCAATCAGAAAACACCTTTCCGCTAGTGTCCCCGGCGCAGATGAACCTCGAGTGACTTCGTAAGATCGCGCAACCCGAAGGCCCAACATCAACCTGTTTAACTTCTTCTATCCTCGTTAAGTCGATCTCAACGACATTTTCCTGATGACCACCGAGCAATAGCGTAGTCGGACCGGTCAACAGCATACATTGCATCTCTTGCATGGCGTCGGAACTGTGATTGAAGATCTGGATGCCGCGTCTGGATTGGCTGCGCAAACTAGTGCTGGTGAGCGCCAGGATTCCGGTGTCCGTGGTTAAGAGTTGCCGGACTTCATTGGTCGAGTGAACCCGGAATGATGTGTACTTCTGCATGTTTGGACCGTAGTAAGATGTCACGTGACCCTATCATTAAAAATATAATTAAATACCGAATCAAAGTCACTTTCAATTCACTAACCTAATTAAATTACACAAACCTAATTAAATGAAACTCACCTAATTAATTGAAACTAACCTAATTAAATGAAACTAACCAAATTAAATGAAACTAACCTAATTAAACTAAACTAATCTAAATTATTTACACTAACCTAATTAAATTAAACTAACATAATTACACCACACTAACTTAATTAAATCACATTAACCTAATTAATTTACACTAATTAAATTTAAATGAAACTAACCTAATTAAATGAAACCCAATTAAAATACATTAAAGGAGAACTGACACGGTTTTGTAACACCCCATTATATTCGGATATCGGAAAGAATGATTAAACTTAAAACTATGAGTTCATTTCTTTTATTTTTAAAAAAATTATTAGGAGAGTTATAACCGATTGCAGTTTGTTTGTCTTTGGGCCTGTGTTGAGAGGCTAGAAGAGGCTAGAAGGGGCAAGGAGGGTCTGCAGTGGTGAAAGCCACCTGTATAGCCAGTAGGCATT
>JAVBJR010001220.1:0-3173 GCA_031546965.1 Dysgonomonas sp. | reverse complement strand
TCAGACAAAGCAATGAGGAATGATATGAAATCAGCCCTGCAATTATTGACCGTATCATCAATCGATGCAGTGTGCATACGCACCACGCGTGAACTATAAAGTGAATTTGAAACAGTTTGAGTTTATGGTAACCGTTAGATTTTTGGTAGAATTTAGAAAAAAAACCGTACCGCATTTTTCTGCCGCTAAAATGAGCACGTATATGTTACCGTCATTCTGCCGTCATCCGCCGTTTGCCGAATGACGACACAACGCGGTAATCCTTCGTTCCAAGGGTTTTGCTGTCGCGTGAGAAAACCTAACCTAACGTAATTTAAACTAAATAACTAACCTAACTACATACTAACCTAACTAAATAACTAACCAATCCTACGTTTCGAAGCTTTTGCTGTCACGTGGGAAAACCTAACCTAACCTAATTTAAACTAACTAAACATATCTTTAGTCCCACAAACAATTACAGGAGGCAGAGAATATAGTAGTACGTGCACGGTACACGTTGTGACGTCATAAAACGCCGATTCGGCAAACGGCGTGTCTTTGCAGAATGACGGTAACATATATACCATCTGCACATTGATTTATATTTCCACATATGGTATCCCAGTATAAACATTGTTGGAATCAAAACATTCATCACATATTCTACACTACATTCATAGGTATGCATTTAAATCATGACTCACATTTGTGCGAGTTTATTTTCAGATGAATTCGGCTGCTATTGTATTGCGGCGAAGCAATGATTATACAAAATCTTTATTCAAATATTTTGGAATATCAAATAAAGATCTTATTGAGAATTTCATGCCAGGGACATCTAAAAAAAGATTGAAATATGCCTTTGACAACTATGTTCAGGGCACATTTTCACTTGTATTGCACGTAAGGCCCTTTTGTTAGAAGGGGGACCACAGTTAGAGCGTTGGGACTATACACTGGTCCAAAGCAAGATGGAGTGCAAGCATTTGCTGTCCCAAGAAAGAGGAAGTGACATTGACAAATTCGCTGACAAGAAAAAATGAAGGATAACAGCTTTTCTAAAATCTAAAGATACTCATGATTGAAAGGAAGAGGTGGAATAGCTGCACAGGTAAACTCTGCCTAGAATTGCATTGGCTTTCCCCATACAAAGCTGCAAAGGTAAATGCTAAGACAAATTAGTTTTTGAGTTACTGACTTGACCGCACACGAAAATCGCAAAAAAGGGTCCGAGTCCTGGGTCATCATAGTCTGTTGTAATGGTGCACAAACTATACCAAGTTTCAATGTCACATTCTCGCACCAACGACCATTAACGTGAACTGTAATCATCGATCCTCACGTGCAACCATTAACCCGTTCTCCGCAATGAATACAGCAGTGAACTGCGTTATAACTCAGTATGTGATAAACTGTATTTATCCATATGCGTACATGTGCACGCACAAGCAAGACTTCTCATCTATCCATTTGTATAACTAGAATCCAAAGCCACGACCACATTCCAGGCACAATGAATTTTCTGAATTTTATAAATTTTAAGGAAGTTAATGTGACAGGTATCAACCTTAAGCAAACAACCCAACTTTTCTGAATCAATGCTTCAATGAGAAATTGCTGAATTACCTCAATAGGTTTGCAAAGTGAGCATTGTACGTTCGCACATTGAGCGTTAGCACATTGAGCGTCAAATTATCCTTTTATAGACTACAATCAGGAAAATTATTAAAGCCACGTTATTGAATCAATACACTGATGTCAATTTTCCACAATGTCAATACTTAATCAGAATTACATTTACCCATCAATTCCAGCAAATTCCAATTAATATTTATATAAATTCTGCCTTTCAAACAATTTGTAGTGATGAGTTGCACATCCTTTTCCTCAGATTGTGACCAGATTATATTGGGAAACTATTGCATTCTCCCGTGATGAGGAAGACCGGTAGCAAAATGATTTCCAAAGTACCCTACTGTCAAATGGTTACTGAGCATCAGACATATTATTGCTGAAACCGTCTTAACTGTACCTCAAATGCACAAACGCCTATTCCGCGCAGTACGGGAATAAATAGACCGCTGATATGGCATGAGCAACCACTGATCACAGTTAACATCTGATATTTGATGACACTGGTGCAACTCTAGGTAATTGTTAAATGGCATAGTTATATAAAAATTTGGAAAGTGCAGATAACATTCCACAACAGAAGAAAAATAAAGTTTATGGTGAACTGAAGTGTGACTTGAAATCAGTGCATTGTGAAAACGTACATCATGTGAGAAACATAAATGTTAATTAAAGATCATTAGTTGTCATAAATAAACAGTTTAGATAATGTTAGAATGTATTTGAGCATGTTGCAATGTGCCAACGGTACAAATTGTCTCAAATTGCATTGGCAAAGATAGCAATAGCCTAAAGAAAACAAACAAGGTATATGTTATACTGGGTCCCAAACTTCACACTAAAATTTCAGAAAACTTCTATAACCTACTGTACTGAGAATCACTCAGTTGTAACAGTCGGGCCCAGGTTCAAAAAGAAAACGCAGATGGTACTGCTGCTGACAACAACAGCTTCACATGCGCTAGAATGTGGACAGAAGCTGAAGAACAGTAGCATATGAAGCAATCAATGGGGACACAACAATCCTAACTTCAATGGTCGCTGCGAGCTGTAACCTTGCCATGGCATAGCTCAGTACGGCACTCTCAAGAACTACATGTGAAGATGGGGAGTGCAACATATGACCCAAGCGTGCACAACCAGCTAACTAAGAGCCTTTGGCACTATGTACGGAGTGGAGAAGTCAGTTGTTTAATCTGCTATGTCTTTAGTTTTGTTTCGATTTTAGATCCAAACAATGATATGCACATACTGTAAAAGTGGTAATGTTTTGCGAGGCTTTATTTTCGCGCTTTTCGCGCTCCTTTGACCTTGCGCTAAAGTTAAAAAACTCGCTAAATTTAAACTCCGGTAAATTTAAATTCCCGGTAAAAATTGTCTGAGTTGAGTTGTGAAAATTATCGCATAGCGGGAAATTTCTATTTGCAACATAGCAAACAAATGCCACATTTCTCTGCTCATCAAGGACTTTATGTCCATTTATGCATTAATTACACAGTGCAAAAGCCAATTCCACAATCCCTAATCCACGTATTATAAGATTCGTTTAGAACTAACAT
>JAVBJR010001172.1:0-2850 GCA_031546965.1 Dysgonomonas sp. | reverse complement strand
CAAAGAAAACAAGCAAGGTATATACGTTATGCTTGGTCCCATAGTTAACACTCAAATTTCGCGTTTATGCGATTTTCCAGATGGGTTTTCAAGAATTTCGTACTTTTTAAGGTAAACAAAACAATTATTTTAATATTAGATAATACAACTAACTTACTTGTTAGCCTTAGAATCGCCAAGTTGTGCTCGGTTGCATTTCGGACGAGGCGGATTATACGTGTTTTACTATTTTTCCCAATTTATTGAGTTTGCGGTTCGTCAATTGCCCGATTCGTCGATAGCGGGTTTTGCATTGTGTCGCGTTTTCCCACACAGTGTTTCAGGTTTTCATTAGTTTCCTCAATAGTATTTGTTGCCCGGGTTTTTCGATATTTTCCTGGTGCAGTTCATTGGGGAAAACTTCATTGTAAAACCCCAAGTGGTATTTGGATTTCTCCGTGTTTACGGTCTTAACTTAACTTCATCGTTTGTTTATTATAACTTGCGACTTGAAAGTTGAAGTCTGTTTGACTCTTGGCATCGCGTTCCAGGTGCACGTGCACACCTATTTTGAAATTCTGTTTCCAATTGCAATGCCCCAATTCACTTTCTGTCAGTGTTTTGGTCATGCAAGTTAATTGGCTGGTGCAAAGGTCCTTGGTATTATTTTTGTCCTAGCCTCATAACACCAGCTGTATCATAGCCTCTCATTACAAGGTGCCAATGCTCAATTGGCCACATTCACATATTTAAAACCAGGGGGCGCATGAATCATGCGCTTCAGTAACGACCTGAGCATGTAGTGAAGGGGAAATGGGGCGATGCATACTCTCTCCTTTATCCATTCTTGGTACTACTACCAAGTGCAGGGTCAACTGCATGTTACAAGAAAGGTATATCAAAATTTCAGAGGATGTATCAATGGAAACAATGCTGCAACATTTCTTACTAAATGGGAAGGTATGATTCCTGTCAGAGCATTGCTTATGAAACTCACTCTACAACAAACGCCAGGATCTGGACTGACAACATTCATACCTATAGGAAAGGCAATTCGATCATTTGATGACTTTCCATGGAAGATAATAAGCAACATGCTACCTGGTGAAATGGCAAACTTTGCAGCAGCTGTACGTCAAGTTAACCATAATCCATATTATGGATTCAACCATGACCTTGGTATTGTACGCTCCACAAAATTTAAAGGACTTGGATATGATGCCAAAGAACTAGTGATAAGAGGTCTAGGAGAGGCTAACTTACGGTATTATATGGGATGGACAGCATAAATCGTCGTTTGAGAAGGCTATAATGAACGTTTTTATGAAAGCCCTTTGTTACCCCTTTCTTGGGGGATGGCCTCGGCTTCCCTTCCTCATGTGTATTTGTACCCTGATCGGGTGCAGTACACTTTGGTGCAGTACAACTTGGGTCACGACAATTGGGGGCACGACCGGGATAATTAAGTGCGTTGATCCGAAAAGCCATTAATTTTCTATTCTTTGCAACACATTTTAGCGTTTCAATACAGTTCACAATCCACATGTTGTGCTTGAATTCATGAAGAGAAGTGAGAAACCAGCCATGGATTCTACTTAGTTGGATATGGGCTTCCTACTAATGCTGTTCCACGAAAGGGGAAGTGACAGACAAATTCATCAACAAGGACAAAAGCCTGAAAGCTTTTTGTGCAATCTAAGCCTACTTATGATGTAAAGAAACAGGCGGAATAGCTGAAAGACAAAGTCTGCAGCACCCATTACAACTTACAAAATAACGCTAGTGCTTCACAGGCAAGGATTTTGATGTTGCATCACTTGGCATTAGCTTTTCCACACATAACATGTGATTATGCAGTGATGAGAATCTCCAGTCCAATAAAGTACACTGGTGCAAAGTAATTTGGTGTGCAATCATTTGCTTCACTAGTCACAAGGTCCATCGGTGAGATCATTATTTAACAACTCCTGGAAGCTCATGCATACTGCATGTACTTGTTGTCAGAGGCCATCAATCCGCAATTCACACAAACTACCATTCAACAGCGGAAAACTGACGTTTGGAACTATGACCTTCCTACTAATGCTATTCCATGAAAGAGGAAGTGACATTGACAAATTCGCTGAAAAGCAGAAATACAAGACGACAGCTTTTGTAAAATCTAAAGCTACGGTTTGCTCTATTTATTAGTGCAAACATTAAACCAGAAACGTGGTTGGTTACAAGGGCGAGCACATTGAACAGGACCTACACAAATAAATGAATATTCCATGTTGCAATAGTGCGGAATTGGGCTGTTAAAAATTTGACATCGACGTCGCATCATTCACTGAGGTCCCTGCGGATTGCGCATTTCACAAACACTACAAAAGGACAAGGATTCCCACGCATGCCAGTGTTTGGGTGCATGAAGACAGGTGAGAAACCAACCATGGATTCTATCCTACAACTTTTCTTCCTCGGAAGTGGTAGCGGTATTGACAAATAGACAAATTTTGTAAGGCGTACGCTTAGGGTGAGCAGGGTCTTATTGCCATGGATACTATTCAGTTGGATATGGTCTTTCTACTAATGTTGTTCCATGAAAGAGGAAGTGACATTGACAAATTTGCTAACAATCAGAAATGCAGGATGACAGCTTTTGTAAAACCTAAAGCTACTTATGATTGAAAGGAACACATTTTAACTCTGCCTGGATGATAGCATTTGCAAAATCTCAAGAGATTTAAAGGAAGAAGTGGAATAGCTGAAAAGGTAAACATTTTAACTCAGCCTACAAGTGCATTGGATTTCCCCATACAAAGATGTATTGCATTGCTGCTGTGTTAGCAATGAGCTATAAGGGTGGGACAGGAGAGGCAGACAGGTCAA
>JAVBJR010000785.1:0-2736 GCA_031546965.1 Dysgonomonas sp. | reverse complement strand
ATTAAAAATTCCAAATGTAGTGACCGAAATTGGCTAGTGACCATAAACGAATTGCACATACACAGTAACATCAACTGATTGGCCACCTAACCATGAAGTTTTCAACCTGTGTGACCTTGAGTGCAGATTGGTGCGAAAACCAGCAACCTCTGAAGTTGTGAAAATCCATCAATAAAGAGTTGAAATCGGCAGTGATGGACTGGTTTAACTTGCAGGCGGCGGAATTTTGTTCAGCGGGCTTAAAAAACATTTTTTACAGTGTCCATGGGGCTAAAAAATTATAGTGACTACTCTGTAAAATAAAGTGGTGATGTATAAGTTTGAAACAACCGAGACCTATTTTTCCGTTAATTGGTTTTTGATTTCTACTCCATCGGCCCTTATTTTTGAAATGAGCCTCGTACTTCCCAGGAGAAAAGTCGGTGAACAATTGGTATGTACAATTCGCACAATATTTTGTGCACAAAATTGGAGACTTTTTATTAACAATCTCCTATATCATTTTGTGCACAACAGTTTGTGCACAAAAAGGGTTCAAAATTTGGTGCACAAAATATTGTGCGAATTGTTACACAATTGTGCACAACGTTTTCTCACGAGTTTCATAGGATAATATTGTTTTTAGTTGCATTCTGTTTGCAAAATTTGGTTATCGTTGTTCAGTACGAATAAATAAAAGCCTGTCTCTAATAGAAGCCTGGTTTCTATTAGAAGCCCGGTCTGAAAATCCAAGATTTGAATAGAAGCTCGGGCTTTTATAAGAATATAGAAGTTTTCCACTGCAGGGACAGAAACATGTGTCAGAAATTGTAAATTTAAGTTAAAAACTTTCAGATTATAGAAATGTTTTAACATGAGAAAAATAGGGATGTTGCCCGGAAAAAAAAATTACTTGTTAATTTATAGAAAGTTTCACAGAAAATTTCAGTTATGGAAATATCAGTTGTTGAAGTTTTACTGAATTACTAATTTTCAGAATATGATACAGACCTGCAAATGACTTGACATCCAAACCCTTCTTCCTCATTATGTGAATAGCTGCATAGAGCAATGGCATGACAAGAATTGTAACAAGTCATGCATGAATGTGCACCAGAGGTTGGCATGCTACATGAAATGCACACATTAATGTTAGCTTCATATGAAGCTGGAAAATTGTTGATGTTGGCATCCATCTGGTTGTCCAGGCTCTTTTCACCGTTTGTTTCCTGCAGTTCACTGCATATTGTGGTTGCATGTGTCAGGTTCTCTAATTGGAAATATTGGTTGTCTGGATTTTCTCCATTATTTCCCATATCTATACTTCTGTCAATTGTTTCTGGTAAAGCATTCACGTTCCGATCAGCTGTGGATAATACTGCAGCATCTTCCATATGCAGGTCACCGTCTGCCATCCGAGTTCCTATGTCTGAATTGTCAACCTTGGAATAAAATATTTTTTCAAGGTCCTCCTCACTTTCCATTTGTTCCATCACTTCTTTTGGGATGTGTAATGATGTCAGTCCCAGTTTTGGCTCTGATCCAAACACAGCTACATAGGGAGAACGCCCAATGCCTGAGTGGAAGCATGTATTTTTTGCCAGCTGTACAAAACGCAGACCCTTGGACCATTTCTCACTGTGGTTATCTTTCATCCAGCAAGCTAGCTTAGCTTCCACATCTCTATTACACCTCTCCACTGATCTCTGTGGTTGTTTGTGCCTTGGCTTGCCATGGACAAGTTTACAATGTGTCCACACAAGGAGGACCTCTTTGATGATCTGAATAAAATAATGAGTTGAATTTTACAATAAACTGCTCATTATGCGTTATTATACCTTGTTGGCAAATTCCCTCCCATTATCAGTGTGAAGAATATTTGGGGCTCCTATGGTACAGAAAATATCAATAAGGCAGTCAGCAACTTCAACAGCAGTCTTAGTGCGTAGTGCCTGCAATAAAAAATACGTATTGCATGATTAATTGCATCATTGTCTATTGAAAGCTTGTATTAAATATCCTCACTCTCAAGCAACAAAATTTTGTTTGATGATCCTGATAAACGAGGATGAATTTAAAATTCCCATCAGGTCGTGATTGCATGTCTATAAGGTCCGCTTGGCATCTTGTGTTCCAATCATCCGAGATTATTGGTTTGACCACAATGCCTTTGCGAACTTTCGATTTTTTCAACTGACAGGATTCGCACAAGTTTAAAAATAGCATTATCATTTCTGTAGTGATGTTAGCATATTTATCAGACAAATATTTCTGCAGCACATTTCGACCACCATGACCAGTTGAAACATGAGCGTCTTGAAGAGCATCATATGCATCCTCGATAGAAATGAAGCATCTATATGAAGAAGAAACATTTAATGTTTCTTCCCACAGGAATTTCCCTTGGGTCTAAATCACCGGATGTCATATGCAAATTTCCACCCGCCTCCAGCCAATGGAAATATTGCAGACGACTCATCCCAGCTTTAATGGCTCAACCAAATATTCCTTATTTCTTGGACTAGAAGATTATTTCTTTTATTAATTATTCTCTCTTATTTTAAACGAATATTATTTCTGTTTTCACTTATCATTATAACTCAAAATCTCTCAATATTAAAGGAGTTCTGACAGGGTTTTGAAGTTTCCCTGAAAACTACAAAAAACCAAAGTAAAACAGAAATTAAATGAAGAGTTGGAACGGAATCGCTCGGAAAATTAGTAAAAAAAGTTATTAGCGATCGAAATCGGGCGAAA
>JAVBJR010001005.1:0-4483 GCA_031546965.1 Dysgonomonas sp. | reverse complement strand
AATATTATTGTCCCTAATAATCTGGAAATAAAAACTTTTGAACTATACCATCTCATGTTTCATAATTGTATTTTGGCACTTCTAAGTGGATTATAACACAAACTTGTTCTGTGTGGAAACTTAATTTTGTGCTTGCACAATAAAGATGTGTAAGGTCTGTAAGGTTAATCACATGCACACATATGCAGCATAATTGATTGGTGAATTTATGCAAATTTGCAAGCATAATGTTTTAATTGAGTTTTGTGGATTCAATATTATGCAAATGAAATAGAAACTTCTGTGAATATTAATGGCTAAGTTGCTGAAACCTTAAACAACCAAAATCTTTATACATTTTTCTTCCAAATGGAAGATAGGTTGGAATTTGTTTCATAAACGGTATTGTATAGTATTTGTAGTATACAGTATATAAAAAATACAATCTGTATAATGAATTAAATATACTTACTATTTTCACAGATGGCAAACAGGTTCTGATTGCAGTTATCCTTTTCCAAATGGAATTCTGCATCAGAAATTTTCATAGCTGTGCAGTTAGAGTTTTTATCCTCTTTCACCCAGAAATTCTCAAATCTATGGAATAAGATGAAATAATCAAGCAATTAATTATGTGTAATAATAATAATATCATTCACCAACATAAAATGTATCCGAATGCTCACTCACATGTTTTTGATTGCAAGCCTTGAAAGGACTTTACTTGTTTTATTGCTCGAAATTACAGCCAATTTAGCATTCCCATGGTGACAAACTTCATTGGCACTTTTGAATGAAACGGACCTTTCAAAATGTGCTTCATAACACAAGTGCTCACTTTGAAATGTGTAATCTGGGCAAACATATTCTGAAAATAAAATTTGAACTATTAATTACAGTTGGAATATTTTTTATAACTTGTATGAAAGTTATATAAGAATTTTAAATGATAATAAATAAACTATTACTTACCCTGGACAATGTTTGAGCAGGACACAATGAAAGTGGACAAGGAAATAAGTAATAACTTTAAGAAATGCATATTTTCAGCTCCTTAAATTAAATGAAACTGCAGAGTAATCGATGAAAAGTGTATCATTTGTCACCAAATGGGTACGGCTTAATCTATGAATGAAGTAATAATATATTGTGATATATAGTAAACTGATAAAATAGTATTTGAAAAGTAAAAGACGTGTCACATAGCTGAATTTAATCCCACCAATCAGATGGCATCATTATCTAACCTTCATATTAAAACTTTATCGACACAGAAATATTTCTGAAATCATAGTATATTTCTGTATATTGTTTTAAGCCATGCAGCTGATTTTAGAATTAGTAGCAGATTTACAAATGAAATAATAAACATTAGAATACGAAAATACAAAACTTTTTTATATTTTCCAAAAAAAAAAAGAAAAAAAAAAGAAAGATTGCAGTTTTTCAAACGACTGATTATAAAAAGGGAAATGGTAAATAATAAAAAAAATATTGGCTGCCATGCCGTGACCAGGATTCGAACCTGGGTTATTGCGGCCACAACGCAATGTACTAACCACTATACGATCACGGCCAAGGAACCACATGTCTTTCCTGCCTCTCAGAGAAGGTTATAAGCAGAGACGTGAGGGTAAAGCGCCATTACAATACCATATGTAATTTCTTTATATTGGAATCACGAATGACAATTTCCATCAATGGCAATTAGAAGTATTAAAACGCTTCTGGTTATTAAAAAAATAAGTTTGACTAATTTCTCATGAATAATATATTGCTTTGTTCAAATGAAACGTGGAAACATTTTTTTTTTATTTGGAGGAGTTAAAACATACATTAATTAACTAGCCTAAACATACTTATTTATCTTTTAATTAATCCATATAACAAAATGTTTCTATATTTCATTTGAACGCGGTCTAATATTAATGTAATCTAATACTTATATAATATAATCTTATCACTGTTATACAACGTTTTGGATTCTGACCTCATGTTACATAAGGGGTTGTTCAAGTATTACGTAGGTAACGCAAATATGTGACATTTTTACCTCCCCCAATCCCCAATGTAAAGCTGCGTAACAATATGAGAACAACCCCCCTTGGCTTGTTATGTTACACTTATGGATATACCCCCTAACTGAACAGAAGTTTGGAATACAAAAGAAAGGATTCATCATATTTTTATGAAATTTAAAGGTGGTAATTAAATATAAGATATAATTTAAACAGTTAATATGTCAACTTTGATGTTGAGATTGATATTGAAAATTAACTATTGGCCATTTTTACCGCGCCTAGTAACTATGTCGTAATAAATAGGTTAGGTAAGCAGAATATAGATAAGTTAAAAAGTTGCAAGAAGAAATGGCCTTCAAAAGTTATCAATGCATGCTCAGCAAAAAGTTATACTTCAAATTGTTTGATCAGTTTGTATTTTTTTGTTATTTCTTTATGTTAAGATTTTAAAATATGACAATAATATTGGACCAAATCATAATAATTTTCATCTTTATTGGTACGAAGAAGATTTTACAGACGGTATGCATAAAATAAACCATCAATTGTGTCAAATAGTCAGTGATGAAATGATTTATTATACACAATTAACTATATATTCAATTCATATTATGAATATATCGATCTTGTTTGTTTAATATACGTATATGTATAAAATGCTGCAGTTTTGTATACAAAAATAATACTTATACATATGTAATAAGTTTATAAGTGGATACAATTAACCCTTCTTTGTTCTCTTACATTTTCTATTCTGTTACAGATAATATGAAATTATAGAGAAACTTGTCTTTCATTCAAAAAATGTGACTCAATAATCGATAAGCCTTATCGATTCACTGTGTCTTTTTAGCATTTGTTGAAGAAGGAACATTCCCAACATTTGAATACACTGTATTCACACTATGTTGATTTGAAGATGCATTTGTGAGATTCGTTCTGTTGCTCGAAATTGTGGTAGAATTTGCAGAATGCTTATTCAACCTACGTAAAATAAAAGTATACCATGAAAATAAGATGCTATATTATGAATAAATACACAGACCTACAATAAATCTTACCAATTGAAGAATGTGTAAAATGCAATAACTGCTACACCTGTGATTTGAATGATATTCTTCCACATTAAAGCATACATATCGATGGAAGCAAACACAGCTTTATCTGTAGCTGCATGCAAATATTTTTAAAAATATTATTCGATGAAATACTAACTCGTATTAATAAACAAAATCTCACCTTCCGAATGACAGAAGAATATATTGTGTTCTTCACAATCGTTAATTTCGTACAAATCCCAATTTGAACTCAAACAATTTTCAGAATTTCTGTTGTTTGGCACATCATTAAAAAAACCAACAATAATGTCATAGCTGGAAATCCATGTTTGAGAGTTTGTATCGAATTTCACTCCTGCCCATATCCTTGGTTCATAACTAAAATATTAAACTTTGATATTAAAACTAAATATGACATGGTTTAGTAAGGTACCCTGAAAATTAGCCTACACAAAGTAACACCTAAAATAAAGCAATTGGTGAAAAGTTTGGGTGTCTGTGACATCAGGAAGGTCTGATAAACCTCCAAATTTCCAACTATAAGTGCTAGTAACTTGTTAACATGTAATATCTACAGAGATTTTATCCCAACAATTGTTTCATTCATATGTTATATAATATTAACAATTATTGATGCTCACCTAAAACGTAAATTTTCTATCTGCCAGTCAGAAAATCTAGCCCAAGTCCTGAAATAAGTGTTCAATTATGAAAGACATGCATGGCAAAATATTTAATTATTTATATTAATCTTATATGCACCTGTCTTTGCTCAGTTGTGTTTTTAACATGTCACGTCTTCCTTCACTATAAATCTCAGCCATTTTGCCACCTAATCTTTTGCATGCATTTTGGGCATCAGAAAACTTGCGTCTATCTTCAGAAAATTGGAAATATGATCTTCCGTATCTCGAGCTGTTGCTCGCCTCGAAATCTTTCCAATTTAAATTACCATCATTAGGAATATTTAAATGAATTTAAAAAAAATGTGTTTTTTTTTTAAATTACCATATTCGCAAATATAAAACATTGCATTATCACAATGTTCCTCAGAGACTTCAAAATCATTTTCGTATTTCAAAGTATGACATCCGCCGGATGTTGGCCTTACTTTTGTTGTAACCCAGTAATTCTCAAACCTAAATTTAGAATAATCAATTTAATATTCAGTTCGTTCAAAGATAATAATAATATGACATCACACGATGCAAATTGTATTATTGATTCCAATTTAGTAGCATATGCATGCATGCTGTTATATCATGTAATGTCAGCTGCATAAAGTACCTTTGTTTCAAAGCTATTCTTGTTAGTGTCTTTTGCATTTCTAAAGTGGGCACAAGTGCTACTTGTCCGCCATTTTCTTTGCAAATGTCTACAGCAACATTGTAAGTTGCTCCTCTGTCCAGATATGGATCATAGCAA
>JAVBJR010000317.1:0-3190 GCA_031546965.1 Dysgonomonas sp. | reverse complement strand
TAAATAAAACGGTTTTTAAATCACTATCAGTTGACAGTAGTGAAAACCAAAATGTTACCCACTTCAAAAGGTGAGGATCGAGCCCATCCGCGATCATTTTTGGACGTAATGCCATTATTGGGACACCCTTTAATTGTGAAACATAACTGTATATATGTAGTCCACCATCTATATAAATCTAGTTTAAATTATCAGATACTAACCACTTGTGCTAGTTTGAAATACTTTGCATATCTTGGGTCTTGAGAAACTGTCATTACTGGGGAAGAAATAACTGCGATTGGGTAATTGGCATCTTCATCCTTAATAAAGTAAATATATAAAAGAATATTATAGTACAATATATAACATGAAATGGTGTGAAATGTCATCTGTATTAATACAATTTTAATTTATTACATTTTGTTCAGGATGTTGTGAAGGTACAATTGGAGTTTCAATGGTTTGCGGTTGTGTTATTGTGACAACTGGTACATCAATGGTCTTCTGTTGGGACAATTCAGTTGGGGAACTTGTGTCATCGAGTCCAGCGATGGACGACAACTGCATAATTAACAATTCAAATATTTTATAATTGCCAATATTAAATTTTAACACATAGTATCTGTGTGACGTCACGTTTCGTCACAAAACGGTGTGGGGAGCAAACCGGTTCTTCGCTGTGCATTCACACGTTTATGACGTGTGACGTTTATGACATGGGTGGGCAACGCCCACCCATGTTATAACATAGGTGGGCGTTGCCCTATGACGTCGGTGGATACTATGTATTGTTCAACCTGCGCTTCCAGAATAGACAGTGATGTCTCGATTCTTTGAATGCGGTGGTTGATGTCCTCAAGTTTGGCTTCGCAAACGCATGAGAATTTGTTGAGGAAATGTGCTGTGTGACTTATGAAATGGTTCAGGAATGCTCTTGTCCTTTTATGATGAATGGCGTTCACCTATAAAACAAAAATAAAATTTCATTTCTTGGTGATCGAACTCCAAGATCGAACGAGTGAAATAAATAAAAATAGCGGTCATGCAATTGAACCGAACTAACCTTCCTCAAGTCTATTGCTGCCCCTACAATAGGTAGCCCATCGGCATCCATTTATTTAGTGTACAGCTGTGAAATATCAAGAACTCAAAACATGACGATCCTCCATATTCTAATCGGTTCGATACCGATACAGTATCGTCAAGTATCGTTATTGGTACCGGTATCGAGAGCGGTAGCGGTCACGGTCGCGGAGTGGCGCTTTTGCAATGAAAGAGCCGAGAAAGAGCTCTCTATATAAAATATGGCGCTGTTGACGGTGAGCTGCGCGTTGTTTCCGTCAAATTAAGCCTAATCGACGAGAGTTTGTTGGTTTGTTTGAAACAAAGAATTGTTTGCTCCGAAGATGGAGTTGTCCCCGACTATGGACACGGTACTTCAGGCAATCAGTGCTCTTTACCATAATCCTGAACCGACAATTAAAGAAAAAGCATCTTTTTGGTTGGAAGAATTGCAAAGATCGGTCTGTACATATTTATGCATGTTGATCCATCCGGCCTTCATTTACTTGTTTTAAAAAGTATATAATATCATTTTACCCAGCTTTGTTTACGGTACAGGTACACGCTTGGGAGGTTTCTAATGAACTTCTGCAAAGGAAATTGGATTTAGAGTCGTGTTATTTTGCAGCCCAGACCATGAGAACGAAGGTGGTTTTTTCCTCTATTTTTTTATTTTATTTTATTTTTATTCACATTATAGTTCATTAAAAAACAATAAATTATAACCCACATATAAGCACAGCATTTTATACTTGTGGCCAAAATTTTTGAAGAGAATTTTTTTAATTTGGTAATTACCAATATATATCATCCCAATTAATGTCATTAATATGTTTCTTTTCATTTTACTTTAAAATACAGATACAGTGTGCATTTCATGAATTGCCACCAGCTTCACACCAATCTCTGAGGGATTCTTTGCTAGGACACATTAGCCTTATCACCCAGGATACAAATCAAACCATCGTGACGCAAGTATGTAATTTAAAAAAAAAATCCACATCTCAAAATTGCATATTTAAATTGTTTTGATCAAAATTGTCAATTATTTTTGCAGCTTTGTTTGGCTTTGGCCGACTTGGCTTTGCAGATGTCAAGCTGGAAGGGTGCCATTCAAGATGTCATTACCAGGTATATACAGCTGTATTATAATGTATTTTTAAAATACATATATAACGTGATCCATGAGTCTAAATAAATTTCATAATCAGATTTGGGAATGAAGTTCATCTTTTGAGCGCATTGCTGGAGATTTTAACGGTGCTGCCCGAGGAGGTACCACGCTCATTTTAAATTGCAACATGTTAATCGTGTATTTAATGGACTTTTAGTAATTTTTATGATTATTTAATATAGGTTAGTAGTAGGTCTTTGAGATTGGGAGCAAACCGTAGGGAAGAAATGACGAAGGAATTCAATGTGGCCGCGCCGTACGTCATGCAGTTGCTGGTGATTATAAAATCTATCTATGACAACTACTTTATGCACAACTACTTCATGTACAACGGTTTCATAGTTATGCGTATTAAACAAACCATGTTGTGTATTTTATTCCGTCAGAACGCGTGCACCGATAATTACGCTTCCGATCCACGCGTGATGCATAAAGTAATGCGGTGTTCCGCCAGCTGGTTTGTCATCAATGCCATTCCAACAGAAGATCTAGCCCAAAGTAAACTGCTGCTCAGTATCTTCCGTGCCCTCGTTGACCCGACAACCGCCGCCATGGTTCACGAGGTTGCGGCGGACTGCGTGTGTTCCGCGTTGCTTCTCATCGAGGTACTTAGTCATTGTCATCGTTTAGTTCCCACAATTGTGTTTTAAGTCAATTTAATTTTGAATGGTTTAGGATGTAGGCAGGCATTTGGTTCTCGCTCAAATGTTATGTCAAGGTGTTTGGTCTTGCGTCGACGCGTATCATTTGTCCGTTGCTTCGGAAGACGTTGACAAGTAATACTATTAGCAGTGTGAATAAAAACTTAAGTAGATATTTACAATGCTTATGTTTGTTTAATGAAGGTCTATTAATTATTGCCGGATGTTTACGGAGTTGGGAGAGGCATTTTTGGAAATGCTGGTTGACCACCCCGGACAGGTGAGTTTGTAATTTCTGTTTAATTGTATAGTTTACTAACATTTTATTTAT
>JAVBJR010000017.1:0-3153 GCA_031546965.1 Dysgonomonas sp. | reverse complement strand
GCGGAGAAGAAGGGATTCGAACCCCCGATACAGTTACCCGTATACTTGCTTTCCAAGCAAGCGCCATCGTCCACTCGGCCACCTCTCCCTATTTGATTTGTTGCTTATAACGGCGACAAAGATAAAATTTATTTCTTGTATAACAATAACCTTACGAGTTTATCGAGAATAGTCTTTTAGCATTGGCAGTTGTTATTTCGCCTACCTGTTGGGGAGCGATACCATATATATCGGATAATTTGTCTGCAATATGAATGGTGTATGACGGCTCGTTGCGTTTTCCCCTATAAGGAACAGGAGGCAGATAAGGCGCATCTGTTTCTATAATAAGACGCGAAAGATCAGTTTCCTTCAATACTTGAGGTAGAGTAGAATTTTTATAAGTAACCGTTCCATTTATTCCCAAATAAAAATTGTTGAGCGCCAACACACATTGCAACTCCTCATTGTTTCCGCCGAAACTGTGAAACGCCCCTCTTAGTTTTGATGCCCCTACATTATTTATACATTCTACAGATTCATAGATAGCATTTCGGCAATGTATCGATACGGGTAAATCAAACTCGATACTCCAGCGGAGTTGTTCTTCAAAAGCAGCCTTTTGCTCTTTCTCCAGAGATTTATCCCAATACAGGTCTATACCTATCTCGCCAACCGCAATGTATTTATGTGTAGCAAACTGTTTTTTGATTGTATCCAAATCCTCTTGCCAGTTGGCAGTTACACTAGTAGGATGCAATCCCATCATAGGTAAGCAGTATTGTGGATATTTTTCGGCAAGCCTATTTACTTGCCCTATTGTCTCTACATCTACATTCGGTAGAAGAATGTGTGATACACCAGCCTGTTTGGCTCGGGTTATGGCATCTTCTATATCGTTATCGAAACTTTCGTCGTATATATGCGAATGGGTATCTATAATAGTCATTTATTAGGAGTTACGGGTAAGTAAGCTTTCGGCAAGTTTCCTTAGTTCTTTTTTTAGAGCATAATCAACACTCACTAAATCTAAGTATGCAATTCCTTTTTCGTAATAAGCATGAATAATGTCTGTGGATGTTTGCTTCAAATTTAGCTCATCATATATAGTGGTAACAGCTTCTACTTTTTCGGCTTCGTCAAAATCAGGTCTATTTATCCAGTCCAACAATTTGGTTTTGGTATCTTCGTGTTGAAGAGCAGTAATTTGTAGGAATGTTTTTTTGTTACAAAGAATGTCTCCACCTATTCTTTTGCCGAAAGTGGCGGGATCTCCATATACATCCAGTAAATCGTCCATCAACTGAAATGCCAATCCGATGTTGATTCCGAAATTATATAAAGCTTCGGCATCTTCCTCTCCCGCACCTGCTGCTATGGCTCCGCATTTAAGAGCACACCCTAATAATACGGCTGTTTTTAAGCGTATCATTTCTAGATATTCGGCAATAGAAACATCAAGGCGTTTCTCGAACTCCATATCTAATTGCTGACCGCAACATATCTCGGTGGCTGTAGTCGAAAATAGCGACAGAACTTCCGGTAAGTATAATTTATCTGTTTTTGCAATTTCCTTATACGACTCAATAAGCATGGCATCTCCCGAAAGAACAGCCGTATTATCATTCCATTTGATATGTACGGTTGGTTTGCCACGGCGTTTGTCAGCCCTGTCCATCAAGTCGTCATGCAATAACGTAAAGTTGTGAAATATTTCGATACCCAAAGCAATAGGAGTAGCTTTGTCTATATCATCCTTATATAAATTGTAAGCCATAACGGCTAAGACGGGACGCACACGTTTGCCCCCAAGCTCGAGAATATAATCTATAGGAGCAAATAGCGATTCGGGCTTTCCCTCAAATTTAAGGGTATTTACCTCATCATTTATCTTATTGAGTATGTCGGAAAATGTATACAGCATAATATTCTATGGTATCAAAAAAGCCACAACACCAAGTACTGCAGTAACTGCCAGCACCAATAGTATGGCTAGTATAATCTTTTTGGGAGAGAATTTTAACGGTAGATTGGGATCATTTTCATCAAATGCAATTACATCATCATTTAGTTCTCCCACCACGATGCCACGCATTAAGTCTCCGGTAGTTAATTCGGCGTATTCGTGAGATTTACTTAGTTCGTCCTTAGGCGGAAAATATTTAATAAAGTCGAACGAAGATATATCAACATCAAACTGTTTGGAATAAGCTCTAATGAAGTCGAAAGCCACTTCGTCTCGTATATTTAGGTCTCTCGAAATAGATGTGTTGTCGTATAATCTATTGCCATACGACGTATATTGCAGGATGAATTCTTCAAGATCTTTGTTTTTCATTATCATTCTTCAATTATCATATTTTATTTCTTGATTTTACAAATATACTTAGAAAAAAGAAAGTTCATCTGTTCGAAGTAATAAATTTATTCTGCAATACCTATTTTGAATATATCAGAGGGTAGGACAAGCGCATCAAACAGATTCGTTTATTTATTATCGAATATCGTAGGGGCTGAGCTCAAACCGAGGGATATTTTTTTAGGTGTTTTCCCTACCTCAAAATGCAGCAATAAATGTTTTGCAATATGTATTTTTTAAAAGAAGAGAACATTTATTTAGGTTTTGATGTTATACCTACAATTAAGCGATCGGAACAAATTAATGATATATTTATATTGTAGGGGGTTGGCTCTGTTCTACCTGCAGATATATTTTAACATTCTTGTTGTTTTCTTTTTTTACATTTGAGAATAACCTTTATTTTCCTCCAATATTCAGGCTATCTATCCTGTTATTAGTGTGTTTTGCTATCTGTTCAATCAGTTAAAATTGGTTAAATATGCAAAATGAGGGTGTAAAAGATGTTATTAGATTAAAGTAAATGATTATCTTTGAGACCGAAATGCTGAATTCTTTAGAGTATCACTTTTAAACAGCAAAAATTAGGATTTGATGGCCATCAAATATAGTTTGATTTTGAGTGTTTTCTTCGGATAGGAATGTGTTATATTGAGAACTAAAAAGGATAAACAGAACAAATAAAAGAATATGAAAATAAAACTACTCTTACTCGTAGGGATTGGGTTTGTACCGCTGGGATTAGTGTCACAAACGGCTTTCTTGTATAACAAAGGTGTTATGTCCGTTAAAGGGAATAATACAGCTACTACATT
>JAVBJR010000897.1:0-5569 GCA_031546965.1 Dysgonomonas sp. | reverse complement strand
TTAGCCAAACTCACTGTAATATCAGAAGGATTCATCCCCCATCAAGCCGCCATATTGGATTTGAAGCTGGCTGTAGCTAGGAGGCGGAGCTCTATTTGAGTGGGCAGGGAGTGGGTGGGGCTTACGAAATCGGACAATTAGCAAATTGCTCCTATTCTATATTCCGAGGTGGTAGTAACGTGATTAACGAATTCTCTCTATTCTGAAATCTGAGAAGGCAGCGACGTGATTAACGAATTCCCCCTATTCTGGAATGTGAAATAGCAGTGACGTAATTAATGAGTACTTCCCCCCCATTCTGATTGATGATGAGGCAGTGAAGTAATTAACAAATTTCCACTTTTCTGAAATCTGAGGGAGTGGTGACACAATTAATAAATCCTCCCTATTCTGGAATCTAAGGTTGCAGTGACGTAATTAACGAATTCTCCTTAATCTGGAATCTAAGATTGCGGTGACATAATTAACGAATTCTCCCTATTCTGGAATCTAATATTGCGGTGACGTAATTAACGAATTCTCCTTATTCTGGAATCTAAGGTTGCGTGACATAATTAACTAATTCTCCCTATTATGGAATCTGAGGTTGCGGTGACGTAATTAACAAATTCTCCCTGTTCTGGAATCTAAGGTTGCAGTGACGTAATTAACAAAATCTCCCTATTCTGGAATCTATGGTTGCAGTGGTGTAATTAATGAATTCACCCAGATGTAAAATGCCCGCAGGAAGAGGCGCCATCTATTGAGCAAATTTAGAACGCATTGGTCTAACATACCGAGTTGGTTATACGTTACACGTGTCAGTGCCATAATCGGGCTCTCGTGCTCTCTGGCTGTCGGGCTCTCTGGCTGTCGGGCTGTCGGGCTCTCATGCTGTCGGGCTGTCGGGCTATCCGGCTCTCCTGCTCTCGGGCCCTCGGGCTGTCGGGCTATTGGGCTCTTGGGCTCTCCTGCTCCGGGCTCTTGGTCGGGCTCTGGTACAGTGGTTTTAAAAATATCTCAAAATTTCCAAAAAATGCCAAAAAGTCGATTATCTCCGAAACCGTAGCAGCTAGACCCCTTAAAGTTCATCCACTAAAACGCGATTATCTCCTAAACCGGAAGAGATAAACCGATTCCGAAGCCAGATTCGAGATCCTGAGTATTTTTCCTATAAGAAATGTCCAATCAATGTCAAATTGTCAATATTTCCAAAAAATCCCAAAAATCCCAAAAAATCCCAAAAATCCCAAAAAATCCCAAAATATGCTATAGTGTATAGTCTATGGTCTCAAAATTTATATACAGATTCCAAAAAATCCCAAAAAATTCCAAAAAATCTAAAAAATCCCAAAAAAATTTGAAAATCTCAAAAAATCCTAACAATTCCAAAAAATCTAAAAAATCCCAAAAAAATTTAAAAATCTCAAAAAATCCCAAAAATCCCAAAAAAATCCCCAAAAATGCTATAGTCTATGGTTTTAAAGATTCCAAAAAATGGCAAAATTTCCAAAATATCGAAATTTCCAAAAAATATCGAAATTTCAAAAATATTCCAAGAA
Organism: Dysgonomonas sp.; assembly: GCA_031546965.1. Taxonomy (GTDB): domain Bacteria; phylum Bacteroidota; class Bacteroidia; order Bacteroidales; family Dysgonomonadaceae; genus Dysgonomonas_A. The sequence continues at coordinate 4,028 of JAVBJR010000897.1, read as the reverse complement.
TTTCAAAAAAAGGCCAAAATTTCAAAAACTTTCCAAAAAATCCAAAAAATGGCATAGTCTATAGTCAGTGGTTTTTAAAAGTCCAAAAAATATCAAAATTTTCTCGGGGTCACCGGGATCACCGTCAAAACTTCAAAAATATTCCAAAAATTCCAAAAAATGTCAAAATATTCCAAGAATTTCAAAAAATGTCAAAAAATTCCAAAAGATCCAAAAAATTCCAAAAAATACCAAAAAATCCAAAAATTCCAAAAAATTTCAAAAATGCCATAGTGTATAGTCTATGGTCTCAAAATTTATTTAAAAAAATTCCAAAAAATCCCAAATAATGCAAAAAATCCCAAAAAATCCCAAAAAGTTCCAAGACATACCAAAAAATTCCAAAACATCCTAAAAAAAATCCCAAAAATCCCAAAAAATTCCAAAAACTCCTAAGAAATTTCAAAAAATGCCAAAAATGACCAAAAAAATCCCAAAAATCCCAAAAATTCCCAAAAATGCCATAGTGTTATAGTCTATGGTCTCAAAATTTATAAAAAAAAAATCCAAAAAATCCCAAAAAATTTCAAAAATGCCATAGTGTATAGTCTATGGTCTCAAAATTTATAAAAAAATCCCCAAAAAATGCCATAGTGTATAGTCTATGGTCTCAAAATTTCCAAAATATTCCAAAAATTCCAAAAAATGTCAAAATTTCCTCGGGATCACGGGATCACCGGGATCACGGTCAAAATTTCCAATATATTCCAAAAATTCCAACAAATATCAAAATTTCCTCGGGATCACGGGATCACCGGCATAGACTATAGTCTATGGTTTTAAAAATTCCAACAAATGTCAAAATTTCCAAAATATTCCAAAAATTCCAAAAAAATGTCTAAATTTTCTCGGGATCACCGGATCGCGGGATCACCGGATCACGGGATCACTGGGATCACGGTCAAAATTTCCAATATATTCCAAAAATTTCAAAAAATGTCAAAATTTCCAAAAATTCTAAAAAATGGCATATTTTTTGTAATTTTTGAAATATTTTGAAATTTTGACATTTTTAGGAATTTTTGGAAATTTTGACATTTTTTGAAATTTTTAAAACCATAGACTATAGCCTATGCCATTTTTTAGAATTTTTAGAGTATTTTGTAAATTTTGACGGTGATCCCGTGATCCCGAGGAAATTTTGACATTTTTTGGAATTTTTAGAATATTTTGGAATATTTGACGTTGATCCCGGTGATCCCGTTATCCGGTGACCCCGTGATCCGGTGATGCTGTGATCCGGTGATCGTGTGATCCCGTGATCCCGTGATCCCTCGCAAATTACTAGATAGGATATCCAGTTCAAACATTCCTAATAGCAGATGCATTGCCATTTTCCGTTAGACCATTGCAGCTTGACTGGCAATCCACGAACTTTGTACGCAAAAAACCCCAGGTGAAACTTCAAATGTATTTGACAAAATGTATTATACATAATGTCTAATATATCAGTAATGTGCTTTTTATATTTCGATAGGTTGTTTAAAACAATTTATATATAACTCTTCCATGTGATTGGTAAAAGAAATTTGGCAAAAAGCGAAGATGAATCTTGAAAATCACTAAGGATTGGTAGGTTAGTCTGTTCAAAGAAAGTAATTTCCACGGCATCTGTTCTGTAACCACAGATGTGACGCTTGTACCGGAGTCCAACGTTTTGTCCGTGATGCTTGTGATCGATTGATGTGCATTGCGTGAACTGCAGCTGTGTGAGACTTCATCAAGAATGTGAAGTGGATTGAAGACACCAGCGCGTGGAGACAATTACAAGCGTGCAAGTTAACCTGACTGGCTGATAATGGAATCGCGGGTGGTGGAAATCTACCTTCCGAAGAAAGAGACGCAGGGAACGGAATGCCGCGGAGAAGATTTTCATTGAAGCAAATGGCAGGCAAAAAGGATGATATAAGTGATGATTTGCGCTTGTCAGTTGATTTTTAACATGTGTCCGGGTTGTTCGTTTGCTATTCGTCATCTTCACGCAAGTTAGAATGACTATCCATCACAATTTGAAGTGTTTCAAGTCCTCCATGCTCTTGTTTTTCATTGCCTATTTCAAAGAAGAAAAATAGGTGATTGTCATTATTACATCACGACTGAACTTCACTTGTACGGAAGTATTTGTTACTGTATCCAATTCCACGCTATTATGTATGAAATAAAGTCTGTGTTTTAAGGTATCTAGTTGTTGTGTGTGCATTTGTTGTCATTTTTAATCATACCCTAGTTCGCGCATTTGTCAATGTTTTCCAAGCATTGTCCGCTAAAATTAATGTCTTCCAATTTTCTCTAATTACTTCGGTGACTTATCCAATTTCTCTATTTCCAATAATTGTTATTATCAATGGCCCCGCCCCTTTACGTCATCCACCAATAGAAAAATTCCTTTTTTTAAGTTCCGCGACTGGCGGGTAGATGGCGATGTTCAAGATCGGTTACATGGGAGATAATTGCGAGTGGACTTGTAATATGCAAAAAATGTCATTCTAATAGTGAATTTCATCCAAAATGGGCGGCCGTTAATGTAATGTAAAAATGAAATATACATTTGGGTTGAATCCACGTAAATCCGAAGCCATCTACCGGAATTTCAATGCGGAACTTCATCAGGATGATGTGGTGGATGTATGGAACGTTTATTTAGAAGATGGGGTAAGTGTATTATGGTAAATGGGAAAAGTTTTGGACGTGTTAGGCTTAAGGTTGGGTGAGCTTCGTAATGCATGCTGTCACCATGTTTTCAGAGTTTTCCAAATAATGGAAGTTTTAAAAGCAAGAAGATTGTGAATTACTTGTTGGTCCTTGCTTAGAAGGTCCAAATAAGAGGTTTGCAAATGGATAGATGTTTGGTAATCACGTAACCTTTTATTGGTAAAGTAATTTTTACGTGATGTATAATCATTCGTTCGATTTCTATATTTGCAGATGATTGTGGTGTTTGTCGTTTGGTCAGAATTCTGAGAATGTGGAATATATTAATGAATGCTGGTATATAGTATAAGAATAATACAGTTTCGCAAATTTCCAATTTTTTCTTGCCGCATTTCAAATTATACTTCCCAAACTAATTTCCAAATGTATTTCTCAAATGTCTTATAGTGCTTTTCAAATTGCTAATGTTACTTTCCAGATTAATATAAAAAATGTGCGAAAATGTTACTTACCAAATTACTTACCAAATTCATTTCAAAAATTGTCCAAATTCATCCAAATTTTCCAAAATGATTCGCATTTTCCAAATTGATTCAAATTTCCCAAATTCACAACAAATTTTCCAAATTCATTATTTCCAGTCGTTCAAATTTTCCAAATTCATTCAAATTCCTTGAAATTTTCCAAATGCGTACAAATTTTCCCAATTTTCCAAATTCGTCAAAATTTTCCAAATTTTCCAAATTCGTACAAATTTTCAAAATTCATTAAAAAGTTTCGCAATTCATTGAAATTTCATAAATTAATGCAATGTTTCCCAATTTTCCAAATTAGTTTAAAGGAGAACTGACAGGGTATTTTTCGTAATTTTGGATTGCAAAGACAATAAGGTCTCTAAATTGATCGAGTATCGAAGAATATTCAGGCAGGTTGTGAATTTTTTCGGCTGCACGGATGTTAAACAATTGCTATTCAAAGAAATCGGATAAACGACAGCATACGCCCTCCTATTGGTCTACATCGCCGTTTGACTCATCGTCGAACCACGCCCCCTCCCAAATGAGCAACGGGTGAGGATTGGAGAACGTTTTAACACGGCTATGTGTTCTCCTTCTAATACAACTCCTTGGGGGGAGTTCGAACTGGAATAAGTTCGAATAATTTATCAGGAAGGCTGGAGGCGGAATACATGTAAGTTAAAGGAGAACTGCCAGGGTATTTTTCGTAATTTTGGATTGCAAAGTCAATAAGGTCGCTAAATTGATCGAGGGTCAAAGAATATTCAGGCCGGTTGTGAATTTTTTCGGCTGCAGGGATGTTGAGCAATTGCTATTCAA
>JAVBJR010000858.1:0-5909 GCA_031546965.1 Dysgonomonas sp. | reverse complement strand
CGAGATTCACTTCAGATTCCGAGATTCATATAAGATTCCGAGATTCACATAAGATTCCGAGATTCACCAAGGATTCCGTAGATTCACTTCAGATTCTGTTCGGGTTGTACGAGATTCCGCACTCATGTCATACCCCTCGGTTTTGCCTTGGTTTTGCGGCCAATGGAATGTAGCTAGGATTGGGCAAATGCAATCCACCAATCAGAGAGATTCCGAGCGCCATCTGGTGGACGATTATTTGCGTTTCGTTCATAACGCTTCGAGACTTTGGAGGAGATGGACGTGGTTAACGGAAAGCGGCCGTTGGCGGGAAATTCATTTTATTTCGATTTAGTCGGTTGCATCGACCGGAATTCTCTTGCATCGCAAATCCAGCAACTCGGAGGAGTAAATATCACTTCATTTTCTCATTTTACACCATTTTTCTTACCGGAAATCGTAATTTTACCCCATTTTCTTCCGTTTTCATATATTAAAGGTGGTCGATGCGTTCCTCAGCAAAGATGTGAAATATATCGTTACAAATCGCTCAATCACCAAACCGAAAGAAGAACCTCGTCAAGTTCCAATCCTTAACAGCATTTCACCCGCTAGCGTCAGTCCAATGTGAGTTTCAAAACGAAATTTGTAGAGTAAAACCGGTAAAACTGCGAAAAATTGATTTCGCGCAAGTTTCTTGCTGGACATTCTTTCCTGTGCAATAATATTGCACGGTACCGTACGTTTTATCATTGTGACGTCACGCGATGTTGCACGGGGGAAACTTGCACGCAATAAAGTTGCACAGGAACGTTTTTTTGCTCATTTCATCTATTTTTCGCTTATTTTTGTCAAATTAATGTCAATCCTCATTGCCATTAGGTACATAATCATTGGCAAACTTATATATTCCGTTTCTCATTTCATTTTTAAGTAAAATACACTAATTTGGGATGGATTGGAATTTTAGGGAAAAAAAATTAAAAATAAATCTGATGAAAAAATATTATGTTGCAATTAAAATATTAAATTATATTTCTTATTTATTTAAATCCAGGTGTTCAGTGTCAACAATTCTTCAAAGTCCATGGTCAGCAAGTCCACGTAACGGTGAAGAAGCCGCTAAGAAATCCACTACTACGGTTATTAACATAAAAATTAATTTTATGAAATAATTTAAAATTTAATTCGAATATTTAACTTTTATTATTACTATTTAAATTGAAATATATATATTTCCCTATTTAAATAGACATCAAGATCAGAGCAACTTGTGGTCAAAGCACTTACAAGAGATGTATGTATAATATATCTCGGTTGGAATAATCGGCCACCAAGTATTTATTTATATAATAAATATATTTCTCAGATCTATGGCACAACAGATGTCATCCAAAATGCTCTGAATTGGGGAGTTAAACTCATTCATGTTGATACTTTGAGGAAATTCCTGGTCAAAAAGAGAAAATTGAACGGTGACGAAGCGACAAAGGTACTTACTACACGCGATTGATTTGAAAATTTTGTAACTACTATAAAAAAGGTCTAATTTGTGGTTATTTTAATTTACAGGAAAAACCAAAGCAACATGCAACAGGTTAATAATATATTACAACATGGATAATATTTTTATTTAATTTGCAGTATTTTTTTCAAACGCGGTTACGAAAGCCGTAATATTTAATATTATTTATCATTTAAAATATATTTATTTATACACTTATAATTTTATTATTATTATTATTATTATTATTATTATTATTATTTATTATTATTATTATTATCATTATTATTAATAACATTTGTATTTAATTTGCAGTATTTTTTCAAACACTTACGAAAGCCGTAGTATTTAATATATCATTTAAAATGTATATTTATTTCTTTATTTAAATTAATATTATTATTATTATCATTATAATTAATAATAATATTTGTATTTAATTTGCAGTATTTTTTCAAACGCGGTTAAGAAAACCGTAGTATTTAATATTATATATCATTTAAAATATATTTATTTATATTCTTAAAATATTGTTATTATTACTATTATTATTATTATTATTATTATTATTATTATTATTTTGTTTTATAGGCACAAAGATCATGTGTCCATTATTGAAATTCGAGTCGTGCGACAGGTAAACGATCCCCATTCCATGTAATACATAATCCCAATTATTATATCTTATAAATATATATGTTAAATTTAGAAAATACAAGCCACAATACAAGCATTTTGATTACTGGCCAGTGGTCAAAATAGACAACCGTGTTACGACGTCACCTTTCGAACTGCAACACGATATCCAAATCAATCCTCCTCGACGACAAGTTCCAGCTCCTATCAAACCGAAGTACGTGTGATCACTGAATTTACAGGGTTCATACCATTCTGGGAAACCTGGAAAACTCAGGGAATTTAGATTATACATTTAAATAATTAAGGGAAAATTACGGAAAATTGCCAAAATTTTGTTTGAAATTTATTGTCGAAATATTTGCCCAAAAAAAAAATAAAAAAATAAACTGGGAATTCAGAGAAAATGGTAATCACAGACTGGTATATAAACCAAGTTAATACTACAGTGAATCCTGTGAACTTGACCACCCGTTAAAGTTGACCGTATTTCTGTTGGAACCGTGAGAGGTCAACATACACAAGTTTCACTGTATATTCAGTAATTTTTCCAATAGATTTTTCTCATTTATAAATATAAAATATAAGGAAAATTTTTTTTTTTAAATAATTATTAGAAGTACCACGGCGATGAAGAAGAAAGCCTGCGTTGTTTGGAAGACGACGGGTTACTGCGAGATCTGCACAGCGTCTTACAAAGATTTATTCCAGGTATATCATTATCTTACTCTATAATTTGGTCACGTGGTTTGCGTCCGCTTTCACTTATTACGGCTTTTCCACGTATGGATATGCCTACAATGAAACCGCCAGTTCAGTAACACCGCCAAGTTTATACTTTCGTTGAGCACTGGCAACATGACCGGTTAGAGCTATATTAATACTACTAGAGGCGCAATGAGCCGATTCGAACGTGCCACGCAAGGCGCCATCTTGGGATGGGCAACTAAGCATTGGTTGTATTGGACAATCGCGTTGATTGCGCCCCCTGGTAGCTGTAATGTGCAACTTGTTATTGGTGGGATTACATTGAAGAGATGGCGATTTTCCCTTGGATTTTCGCATTCGCAACGTTTCGACAGGGACATTTGTGCCATAAACCTTCTAAAACACAGTTTTCCAAAGGTAAAATTACGTTTTCTTTCGTTTCAAATTTGTTTCGAGACGATTGGAGCAACGGTTCTCAAGTTACAAATTTTTAACCGGTTTTCCGCTGAAGACAAAAATCATTTATAAATTCGTAGAAAGTTACCTGTTGAACCAATCGTCTTGAAAATAGGTTCAAAAGAAAGAGGACACAATCGTTCATAAGAAAACGTGTAGGTTTCGATTTATTTGCAAGCAAAACCAGGTGTTAAAAGCAGACATACTTTTTTCGTATGCCCCGCCTAAGATGGCGCCATGCTCGTCACCGAGCTTCGTATGCTGCAAAGAAGCGAGGTCACGTGATTGCACCTCTAGTACTATTAATATAGCTCTATGAGTTGAAGAGTCATTCTTCATTCTGGAACTTTCTTGTGTTATGTTCATCGTTTGTTCCTCGTTCCAAGTTGTGCATTATCACAGATTCTTCACCTGTTTGAATTCTTGTGAAAAGTTATTAAAAGTTCATTGCACTCTATCAGCTACAACAATGAAATCAAGCAGGACGTTATGGCGCCAGCCAATCCCTACTATCCCTTACAGAAATTTTCTTCTTTTGCAGTGCTGCATCAGAGCTGCAACAGGTCTGCACGTGAAACAATGGCACACCTGTGGCAGGTCTGCTGCAAACCTGCAATATGCCTGCTGCATACTTTAAAGTATGTGGCAATTATAGTATGAAGTCTGTAGGAAGCCTGTAGGAAGCCTGTAGGAAGTCTGCAGTTTGCAGCTTATATGCGTAAAAGCTTCAAACTGCAGACTTCCTGCAGTTTGTTGTGTCTTCAAGTATGCAGCAGGCATGTTGCAATCTTGCAGCAGACATGCCGCAGGTGTGCCATTGTTTCATGTGCAGACCTGCAGCAGTTAACGAAAATTTCTGTAAGGGATGTGTCATTACTACCCATGCTTCGGAATAGAGAGTGCCGAGGCCTGACCTAGTATACTTGGTCCTTGGTTATACACTTTCCCTGTTCGGAACATTTCATTACTTAAGTAACGCAAAAATATGTTTTTATCTAATTCAAAAAATATATTTTCTTCTTCCATAGCAACAGCCAACTAATGCTCATGGCGTTGTTCATTAAAAAACTTATGCATTTCATCTTTTAAAATGTTTAATTATATCCTCTCTGTGTACATATTCCTGTTTGTTAGTTTGGGAATAATTTTAGATACCAATTCTACTTGTGTGTAAGTTGTGTTGTATGATACATAATTTGATTAATTTCCAAATGTGAATCTAACTAAGCTATATAGACGTACTGAGAACTTTGGTGTTTTTATATGGCAATCAATGATTATCTTAACCATCCAATGATTATCAGAAATGTTTCATGTGCCATATAAACATTCATACAAATCAGAAAAACTTGCATGTGACATTAATTTGTAATTGTACAAGATTTTGTGACCCGAGTTTTAAAAGCAAGAAAAGTAACCATGTTAAAGGTGGGTTTCATGGGCGAGAAAAATCTGTTAAAACTCGCAGGCATACGCAAATTCGCTTCTGGTTCCCATTTCAGTTTTTTGAATTCGCTTCGCGGAAGCGTTTTCATCCAGGCAAAATATATGAGCACCACTTGATTCTGAATAGTCAACACATGCAGGCCATCCATTGGCTGCACCTATTTAAGAACCCCATTGGCTGAAACTATAGCTATGTGACATGTGCTAAGCAAGACTCGTGAGGGCAGGGAACTAGTTGGCAGATCAGCAAGGGGAGTGGCCTTGCATCACTGGGCATGGCTCTGTTGTGTAGCTACCTTTCGGAGAGTGCTGTAACCATAGCCCACAATAAGAGAAGGCCTACTCATTTCCAAATTTCCTTATTGTTGAGTTTGCTCTACGCACGTGATGCATTACATAATAAGTTGGGCTTCAGTTGGCACACGTGTGAGTAGGCGCACCCTGGTGGGTGCCTACAGACACTGGTGCCAACTGTTGCAGTGCAATGAAACCTGTATATACGTTCCATTGCGCCCACCAGAGGGCGCCTACAACCACTACAACACAGTCGGCAAAAATGTGATCAACGCCCAGTGGGTGGGAAAGCGGAGGTTCTTGGGGTGTTGAGTAGGTCTTCTCTTATTGTGGGCTATGCTGTAACATAGTCGAAGGGAGTGGCCTCTAATACTTTGTTGCTTTCTTACAGATGCTGCTCCTGGGAGAGACGTGCTGAGTGGTCTTTCCCCTGTGAGTAGGCATGGCTACGTCGTTGCAGAAGGAGGGACACAGACTCCTGGTACATTTGCATATATCTTTATTCAGCATATACCAAGCAATACCTTAACCCTTATTGTTGACTCAGTCTGTTGGTTTTAGCTCCCTATTACTTTTTAAGTAAGGGGGACTGGAGGTGAGTGGACGGCACCAGTAAGTGCACGCTAGCCGCGATTGTCGTTGCTTTCCCATTGGATGCAGTGCATTACGTGTTGCTACATTGCACCATCTCTGGACAAGTTGAAGTACTACCAAGAGTGGATGAACGTAGAGAGTGTGCAACAGGTCACATGACTGGATTGATGTTAGTTGCGCCTGTAGCGCCCCACCTAGTCTCAGTGGCTATTTGTAGAAGCGCTTTTTGTGACGTCACTGAAATGAGTGTTTTGCTGCTGCTGGGATATCTGCTGTTATTCCTTTAGTTTAA
>JAVBJR010000943.1:0-2749 GCA_031546965.1 Dysgonomonas sp. | reverse complement strand
ATCGCAATTACTACTTCAACATCTATGCGGCCCTAACATGTGCTGTTATTGCAGCTGCATTTTGTGTTTTAGCTATTTTAGCACAAATCTGCTACCAGTCATCACTCAACATACATAAAAATTTGCTTCGCAGTATTACCTTTGCAAAAATGAACGTTTTTGAAACTCACACTATTGGTAAGAAATATTTAAACATGACTATTGAAGCGTCATATTATTTTGGCTGTCCAGATTCACAAATAATTCATCTGGTTTTGCCGTTTACTAGGTGCGTTTGTAAATATATTCTCGGTAGATTTAAAGAAACTTGACATTGATATACCTCAATGTATGATCAACATGGTCCCGGTAAATGCATATGTACATTCCTTGTTTGCTCTACCGTAAACCCGCGGATTAAAGCCCATGGGCTTAAAAACGGAAAACCGCCTTTTTGTCTGACCAAAGGAAAAATTTGTGGTCCGTTTATTGGCCCAGGTCATTTATGTGAAGGAGGGTGTGAAAACGAAACAGATGACAAAAAGCACCACATTTTTCCATTAAACATTTATTCCAAGGTATTACATTAGCTGCAATGTCCCATGGAGAACTCTTTTTAGGTGCAATATTACACCCTGTCAAGTGGATATAGCCTACAGTGACACCCTCTAATCAGGTAATTTATTTCCCTTCATTGCTATAGGGTGTAAACTTGTGCTAATACAGGTGTAATAGCAACGAAGGTAAAGAAAACCTGATCAGAAGGTGTTACTGTGAGATATATCCACTTATGACAGGGTGTATAATATTGTACTCTAAAGGAGTTATGATGGGACATTGCAGGTGCACAGGTTAAAGGTTGTTAAAAGTGTAGTTTCTTATAATGTTATATTGCATTAATTTTCGAGCATCGTTTTAGTTTTCTGCAGTTAGCCCTCCAAATATTCCTTGATCTCAATATCAATGTGGCTCATTTATTGACCCATGGGCGTATAAATGAGGGTGGACGTAAATTCGAATTGAAGCCCATGGGCTTTAATCCGCGGGTTTACGGTATGTATAATTTGACCAAGGAGTTCATTTGACTGGTGTAAAATGCTCCGATTCGAACAGACTTCTTTCCATTTGATTCAGCGCATTTATTACTACTAACCTGTCACATTGGGAAACAATTTACCCATTTTGAGAACAGTACACTATAAAATATGGTATAGATAACATCATTATAACAAATTCAACTTTAAAAACTTTCAAATAAACCTCTACACCATTATAACTTGTGAAACTTTAAAATATAGTGTGTATAGAAATATCAGGATTTGTTTCACGAGTAAATATTAAATTTCACATACCTCCAAAATTATTTTTCTTGCCACTCAAAAGGGTCTGTGTACTGCTCTATGTGCTGAATATGCTTGATGTCCTGAATCCACCCACAGGTGGATGAGGTGAAAGTGTTTGGGATATTGCAAAACGAAAGTTTATCAGAAATTCTATTTATATCTTATAGAAAAGCGCTTTTTGACCCCTCTACTCTCCATTAACCAATTATAGAAAAGTTACAACCTGGTTAAATGTATATAGCGAAAATAATGTGTGTATAAATTATAATAAGTTTTCAATAATATGAGTATGACAATAAGTAGTTTTCAAATTTTATTGAATCGTAAACATGCATGTACATTGCATCACACAATTACATTTATAATGCTGTATAATCATGTTTCGGCCCTGAAATATTTTTGAAAGACATTATTTTAAAAATGGATTGCAATAACTGTGATATGCACATTTTTAGTAAATCGAAAAAAAAACACTTTATAAAGTACATATATATAGATACATTTCATTTTTGGTGATCTGAAAAAATAAAACAAACATTTAATTATAATCGCATGAAATATACATTTTTAGTAAATTTATACATAATAAAACACTTTATCAAGTACATATATAGATCCATTTTTTTTTATTTTATTTTTGGTGATCTGAAAAAAATATCTAATTATAATCGCCTGAAATACAAATTTTTAGTAAATCGATATATAATAAAACATTTTATAAAGTACATATTTTGATACATTTCATTTTGTTTTATTGTTGGTGATCTGAAAAAAAAACAATTATAATCGCCTGAAATACAAATTTTGAGTAAATCGATATATAATAAAAACACTTTATAAAGTTCATATTTTGATACATTTTATTTTATTTGATTGTTGGTGATCTGACAAACAAAAACATAATCTCGCATAATTATAATCGCCTGAAATGCACCCCCCTCACCTAACCTAACATAAATTACATTAACTTAAATTAATATCACACATGATCCATAAAGGTCAGGGATTCGATGGCCGCCCGCATTTTCAAATTTCGCGGGCTAGACCACTTAATGACGCGGACACGCAAAGACTTCTGGGAAACCAGTTTTAAGCTCCACCCACTAGCGAATTGCAGCTACCTAGCCCCCTATACACGTCTAAATACCCTGGCTGGCTACAGTCGAGCAAGTCCTGCCGCTCCCGAGAAATTTGTGTTAGCCAATCACGGTGACTGACGTCACCTGGCTTGCAGGCCCTGCACTCAGGCTTGCTTTTCCCCACCAAAGACCTGCTTATCTGTGGAGCTGCAGTTTGTATTATTTGTTATATATGTTGTGCTTATTAAGCGTGTTATAAAAATGTTAATATTCAAATATTAATATTAATTTATTGGTTGAGTAAATTGCATACAAAGTTTCAAGACATAAGAAATATATATCACAGGA
>JAVBJR010000736.1:0-6918 GCA_031546965.1 Dysgonomonas sp. | reverse complement strand
TTTGCACAATACATCATTTTATTAGAGTTGAAGTTTGTCCTAATGCTTGGGCAAACCATGCTAAAATCAGCAGACTGGGAACGTCGTGACGTTTTTTGCCAGGTGCGCTCCTATTGGTGAATGGCATCTGGGCCCCCCCTGGCCAGCTACAGACTGCTGCTTATTCTGTTCATCCCTTGCTTATATACCTACCATTGGGCGAGTCCATTTTAGGGAAAGGGGGTTCATCTTCCCTCCCCTTGGATAGTAGACTTAGCACAGTTCATTTTGTTAAAGGCCACATTAAAAAATACTAATTAAATTATTTACAAATAAAGGTTTATTATTTAAACACTTGATATCGTAATATATATATAAATGTACTTACAAAGATTATATTTATCGTAATTCACCACGTAAGCGATAACAATTAAGAAGCTGCTGTTTCTTTTTCTCAAATCACACAAGATTTTGGTTAAATTTGTGATAAATTTACAACCTAAAATTAAATGCGTCAAGTTTCAATTAATTAATTAATTACGGGTTTTAATTTTAAATATACACTTTGATTATCCGTGTTTTAGAACTTTATCATATACTAAAAAAAGCTGTTCATTATAGCACATTAAATGAAATATTAAATGAAATATTAAATATTATAACATATACTTATTTAATAGCATTAAAAAATAATAACATCAGATTAGATTTTTAAATCTCGGCTTTGCGGGACTTTTTTTTTTTTTACCACGACTCGGTCCACGGCAACAGACACCAAAATTTACCCGATGCCTGGAGGAGACACGAAGGCTTCTTCCACGTGGTCCATCAATGTCCTTTTACCTCTCCATCTACTTACTACATCACCATCCGCAACGAGCACTTGCGCACCAACCGTTTGGAGTCTGCGTCGGACCGTCTTTCAAATTGACCACTTGCCGCTTCTGTGTCTCCCACAACCCCGGTGTCTGGAGAATCTACAAGAGACAACGTGTTAAGTCTGGTGTCAGCATGGAAGAAGGTTATTCATCGAACCTTTTCAACCAATTCGTGGAAAGCAACTTTGACGCCATCATTTGTCTTCGCGGATGCTTCGATGTAAAGCATCGAGTGGCGGTGCGCGAACTTAGATCCTTCTTCCTTGCTGACTGTACGGTTCCCCTGAATATGAAAACAGTGGAAAAACGTTTAAAGACCAGTTCCTTAAAGGTGAACTGACACAGTAATATTCAATTTGGTCAATTCTTTCGCAAACGAATTAGACACGTATTCTGAAAGTTCCTTGCGATTTTTAGATTTTTTAACCGTGCCGTCTAATTGTAAGGAAGAATAGAATATAGGTCCATTTCGGTCATCAAGTCGCAATTTACGTCATAATCTATGACCGCTGCTATTGGCTGAAGCGTAAAAACGTTCGATTCCGATCGACGACGATCTGCCTCGTTTGTTGGCGCCATTTTGGCGCAGGACGTTATGACGCCAGTGCTGTGATATAGCATAACAGGACATTATGACACCAGCGCTGTTATATCACACCACAGGACATTACGACGCCAACGCTGTGATATCGCGCACCACCGGACATTATGACGCCAGCGCTGTGACATCGCACCACAGGACATTATGACGCCAGCACTATGATATCGCACCACAGGACATTATGACACCACAGGACATTATGACGCCAGTGCCGTGACATCGCACTACAGGACATTATGACGCCAGCACCTTGATATCGCACTACAGGACATTATGACGCCAGGACATTAGGACGCCAGTGCTGGGATATCGCACCACAGAACATTACGACGCCAGCGCAGTGATATCTCACCAGAGGACATTATGACGCCAGGGCCGTGATATCGCACCACAGGACATTATGACGCCAGCGCCGTGATATCGCACCACAGGACATTACGACGCCAACGCCGTGATATCGCACCACAGGACATTAGGACGCCAGCGGTGTAGCATCGCATCACAGGACATTATGACGCCAGTGCCGTGATATAGCAACACAGGACATTATGACGCCAGCGCTGTGATATCGCACCTACATGACACCACAGCGTCACATCTCTAACTAGTCCTAACTTTTTTTTACTAATTTATACAAAACTTTCGGTAGCGCCAATCGCTTTTTGGGGATTGCATCTAATAAACAGTTAACTTTCCAGGGTATGTTCCAAAACAGTGTCAGTTCACCTTTAAAGTTTACGCGCAAGATTATAACCTTATCAATCTTGTTTCCGACCAACATCTTCACGACATCGTTACGCCTGCTGTACGTTTCAAGCTCGTCTAACCAAACCCGAAGCTGTTCGAATGTCTTCCTGTCCGTCACATCATAAACTGACAATGAAAATAAACCGTACTTATTCACTCTGTTCCAAGGTAAGCGTGGTCTTAATTTCATGCCCTCATTCCCCAACACAACCAATATACAGGGTGGATAAAAAGTCCTGTTCAGTCATTTTTAGCGTGCAAACGGGACCAGATATTGGAATTCTGCTAATGGCACCCGAATTCTTGACCTTTGACCTTTCCTTGAAGGTCATCGCGTCTCTAACTTTTAAACCACTCTAGTTAGAGACAAATTTCCAATTACAAAGTGAAAGAGCGCATTTAATTCATAACAAAAATGATTTTTCCAATATTTTAGGAGTCTCAGGGAAATGGGAAAATAAATAAATATTATTCAACATTATACATAAAAAAATACATATTAACAGTTATGCACAATTAGCAAAAAACTCTTGCACGAAATTGAAGCAATTTTTTTAACACAAACTGTACATAATTGCGTACAAAATGATTCAATTTGATGCAAAACATTGTGATTTGTGCAAAACTTACATGTAATAGTGTTCTTTGACCATATTTGCTGTATTAAGTAAAATACTTGACGTTTGACAAGTTAAATTAGGTGAAACTTGCATTAAACATGATCAAAACAATGGTGGCAACATGAAGTGGCACTGAAGTTATTATTCTTGGGGTCAAGAAAAACTTTTAAATTGCAGTTAATATTTAAAAAAATTTGACGTTTCAACGCATTTTTATTTTAAATTAAAAAGGCGGACAATAATTTCCAGATAAGTCTTGTACTTGTATTTTTGGCTAAAGGATCCTCGAAGTGCTTTCCGTTTTGGGCAAACAATTTTGCTCCAAGTTGATTAAGGCTTAACTGAATTGCAGTGAAATCACGAAACAAAACTTGCTCGCATGTGGGAAGGATTTCTCATCGTAAATTTGAACGTTTTGCACAGCGTTTCCAATCCACAATTAATTTCCCATTTTACTGGGACTCCTATAATAGCGGAAAAATCATTTTTGTAATGAATTCAATGTGCTCTTCCACTTTGTAATTGGAAATTTGTCTCTAACTAGAGCGGTTTAAAAGTTATAGACGCGATGACCTTCAAGGAAAGGTCAAAGGCCAAGAATTCGGGTGCCATTCGAAAGCGCCCTGGCCACTTCCTATTCGCTCCCATTATCAGAATTCAGATATCTCGCTCCGTTCACACGCTAAAAATGACTGAACAGGACTTTTTATCCACACTGTATATAAAAGACATTACAATAACTCAAATGAGTTACGCGTTAAAATAAATACATTAATCGAAGTTTAAACTTTAATCGTTGGCTTGAGGCTCGGTACGAGGGACAAATTACCATCTATGGAGATTGAATTGAGGGGCTTCTTCTCGATTGGGAGGAAAGAAACTGGGTCTAATGTAAGATAGATGATTAGCTTCTATGCTTTCCACATTCGGGACTTCCTGAAGATCGCGGCCGATCACTTTCCAGTTGGAAAGACCTTGCGAGAAATTCAGACCGGGAAGTAGATGGCCGATGTCCACTAAACTTACACTGCCTGGAATAATATTATTAACATACAATGGTTTTATATAAATAATTAAAACTTTTTGAAGTTATCGGAACAAACCTTCGCAGAGTTTCAACATGTGATGGATGACACTTTCGTTTTCCATCGGGGAAAGCGAACAAGTGGAATAAACCAATTTCCCTCCGATTGCCAGTAATTCCAATCCACGTTTCAATATCCTTGCCTGTAAACTGTAATATAATATAACTATGTAAATATTTCTCCTTAATCACTGTTTAATACAGTAAAAAAACTACCTATGAAAGTTTAGAGAATTTGCCGGATTCCATTTCTTCCAAATATCAATATTTTTTCTTAAAGTTCCATCTCCACTGAAATAAAACATAACAAAAATATATTATTACATATAACTATTCATTAATTGAAAGAAAATAGGTGGTGAACCCGAAAATACTTTTTCATACCTACAGGGTACGTCACATAATATCCTGTCAAATTCCAGACATTTTCCCTGCGAAATGGCAACACGGCATGTTAATTAATTGTAACATGATAATATAAGTTACAGGATTAAAGTTATATTTAGTTAGACGTGGAGATTACAGATGACAGTTTGATGTTGGGCATCGCCCCCGCGTCGTGATTGGTTATCAGCAAACAAGGGCTGTGAAGTCTCTTAACTTGGTGGACCAACATGTAACATCTCTTGTTGTCCATGTCATTTGCAACCACAACTCCATCTTAAAATTAATTCAAATTATATTAGCCAATGTTTTAAAAAATCTATAATCAAAATCTATGTACAGTGAAACTTGTGTATGTTGACCTCTCGTGGTTCAAAGAAAAATGCGGTCAACTTTAACAGGTGGTCAACATATTTAAAAATGTTTTGCAAATAAATTGTACTATTAAGTATGCAATACTTTCATATAAACAATAACAGCCAGAATTAAAATAATAAAGTAGTACATTGCTGGGTTAAAAAATAGTCAATCCGGGGAAATTTCGGCAGCCAACGTGAAACAAAATGGCCGATGACGTCACAAAATATCGCTTTATGACCAGGAATTGCCAATAAATTATTGCCCCTTATTTATCCTTATAACTAAACATGTATTATTCTATATTTATATGTATCGTTACTATATCGAAAATGTATTCCTGTATAGTTACATGTATCGTTACTGTATCGAACGTGTTTTCTTATCCATTTACGTGTATCGTTACTGTATCGAACATGTATTATTCTATATTTACATGTATCGTTACTGAATCGAACATGTATTATTCTATATTTACATGTATCGTTACTGTATCGAACGTGTTTTCTTATACATTTACGTGTATCGTTACTGTATCGAACATGTATTATTCTATATTGACATGTATCGTTACTGTATCGAACATGTATTCCTGTATAACTACATGTATCGTTTTTCTTACAAAAAGGTGTTAAGTTACAGGGCAGAAAATAGTTTATTTTCCCCGTTTGTTATAAACAGTGGTCCACTTCGGCAGGTTGTCCGCAAATAAGGGTGGTCCAATTCACAGGTTTCACTGTAATAATAATACACGAAAAGGTGGAGTAAAACAACCTGGTAGTTCATCTTCTGAATGCAGCATCTCAATGATCTGAGATGTTTTTGAACCCGGCGCGGCGCACATGTCCAATATCTTATGATGCGGCTTCACGTCTAAAACAAGCGGCGGGATCATACTAACCGCTTCTTGCCGGCTTATATTCCCCTAAAAAAAAACAATTACAATAAGTTAGTTACCCAGTAAAAACCTACTACACAATAATTAATATTAATAATTAATTACACTGCCGGTCTCGGAAACGAGGAAGTTGTGTAACTTTCCGAACACGGCGGACTTGCGAAGAACTTTCCTCGTGAGATTTAACTGCCATGCCAGTTTATCAGGATACCTGTTGTAATATTAGTATGTAATATTAGCAACTAAATAAGTATAATTAATCACAATGGATGACACATTTAGGATATTTAAATAATAAATACAAACCACGGCAAACTGAACGGTTTTTCCAAACTTGGTCCTCCGTCAACCGATTCATCGCTGACCAATTTTTCCATGAAATCACTTTCAACAATCTTCAGCAATGCTTTTGCTTCACTGTAACAAAATAAAATTCATTACATTACTAATGCATTAATTAAAAAATAAAAAAATGATAATTACAAATACAACAAATATTAACAAATGGAAAGTTTTATCTTTGGTTTTATCCTTGGTTAATTATATAATTGGAAATTTCAATATATAGTTAGTTTCCATCATGAACAACTTTACTTTGTTTAATTACAACAAATCCAGGAAAATTATTGATTAAATTAAAATATGAAAAATGTACAACATGTCACTTCACCTTTAATTACTTTTGAAACGCATACAATATTCAATAACTCATAAAATTATCCTTTTTTCGGCCCAGTAAATTATTTCCTGTCTTTTCATTATACAATAAACCTTCCAATAATAATATTTCACTTGGTTTTATTTAATTGGAGATTTCAATATATTGTTAGTTTCCATCATGAACAACTTTACTTTGTTTAATTACAACAAATCCAGGAAAATTATTAATTAAATTAAAATATGAAAAATGTACAACATGTCACTTCACCTTTAATTACTTTTGAAATGTGCACAATATTCAATAACTCGCTTTATTATACTTTTTTCAGTCCAGTAAATTATTTCCTGTCTTTCCATTATACAATAAACATTCTTGGTTGATTTCGGGACATTACACCTATTTCCAATAATAATATTTAAAGGGACAGGCAACTGAATACAATTTTTTTAATATGTTATTCAGAGTGATAAAGTATAGATAATGGCTATTTGGTATGTTAACCAATTCGCTATGGTTAAAAATAGTTACGGATTTGTCGATGGAACTCATTCTTTGCGCGGATTGATGGCCAAATCACCCATGGGGGTTGAGATAGAGAACGTAACGACGTAACGTCTACGATCGAGCGGGCGAAACGACCGTTACGACGGCATCCGGCTGTCACCGTCAATTGGCTGCTCCCCTGTACCAAAGTCCGTTGGAAATTTTT
>JAVBJR010001110.1:0-3343 GCA_031546965.1 Dysgonomonas sp. | reverse complement strand
ATTCTGCAATTGTTAAAATTGACTGGTAATGTCTTTACAAGTTGTCAAATGTAAGTCCTCAAGTACTGACTGGACGAGACTGATTGCAAGCACCTCCACACAATCCCTCCCATTTGTAGTTTGGAACTCAGTTGACTTTTTGGTCTGGATCCGCCTCTGCTACTAATCAAAATGGAAAAATGGCGTCTTTATAGAGGATAACCTGTTTAATGCTAATCTTGGATGAAACAAAATGGCGTCCTTATAGAGGAAAAATGGCGTCTTTATGGAGGATGTAACTTGTTTACTGCCAATCAGGATAAACAAAATGACGTCCTTATAGAGGATAACGTGTTTTCTACCAATCAAAATGAAAAATGTTCCCTGACTTCTATTTCCATATCCATAAATTCCCTGACTTCTATTTCCATATCCTTAAATTCCCTGACTTTTATTTCCATATCCTTAATTTCACTGCCTTTGACTATGAAATCCTTGATTCCCCTGACTTTGATTTCCATATCCTTAATTTCACCGACTTTGACAACCAAATCCTTGATTTCCCTGACTTGATATTTCCATATCCTTAATTTCCCTGACTTTCATTTCCACATCCTTAATATCCCTGACTTTGATTTCCATATCCTTAATTTCCCGGACTTGATATTTCCATGCCATTAATTTCCCTGACTTCATATTCTATATCATTCATTTCCCTGACTTTGATTTCCACATCCTTAATTTCCCTGACTTTGAAATCCAGCCTTAATTTCCCTGACTTTGATATCCATATCTTTGATTTCCCTGAAATTGATTTCGACATCCTTGATTTCCATATCCTTCAGTTCCTCTACTTTGATTTCCATAACCTTAATTTCCCTGACTTTGATTTCCATATCCTTAATTTCCCTGACATCATTTTGAATTCATGGATTCCCCTGACTTCCAAAACCCAAACCAAAGTTCCGCATTGGACATCTCGTATTACAGCTTCTAAATTTTCTAACAAACCTTGGAACAATTGGCCACGCCTTCCAACAGCAAACACAAATGGGCAACATTCTCCCTCACTTTCCCGCCATTCAAAGGTTCCGCCTCTTCACCCCGCAACGGCCAATCACGGTCATTCGTCAAGAAACTTGTCGCGTCCCAATTGGTCATCGTTAAATATTCATCTAAAATATCCCTGTTATTTAAAACAATAAAATCCATTTTAATTCCCATTTAATAATAAATTAAAATATATTAATTAAATTCAAACCCGATGTGTTGCGCGGAACCGTTTGAAAATGTAGTACTTTCTCGCGCGGTTCCTAAAATAATCTCGTTCAGCAGAAATGTACATTGGTGTCTGTACTGGTTGGAATTATGGATCTTTTCCAGGAAATAATCTGCAAGAATCTGCAGATCTCCTGCAGAAATAGACAGATTTTCCACCATAGACAGTTATTACACTGCAAATTACGTACCGTAATTTCCCAAAGTTCTGCAAACGGCGACAATTTCAACGTAAACTTTGTCGCTGTTGAAATATTTGAATTGTTTTTTGGGAAATTGCAATTTCGAAATATTAGAGTCCAAATCTGTAATCAAATCAAATCAATTCTGATCAATTCTGTTCTTGATCTGATCAATTTACATCACTCACCTGTTTGCAGATTCTCCATTACGACAGTCTTATCGAAAAAGTCCAATTGCGTCAAGTTAATGAGGCAATTCAGTAATCTTTCCAATAAAGTACTAGACATTAGCAACATTTTTAATCTTTCTCCTGTTAAAATATTTAAAAAAACGAGAAATTTATTATAATTTTGCGATGTAAAATAGTCATCACGCGTTACGTACTTAGGAAATGGAGATAGCCGCGTAACAGCCTTACGTTGCATATTGTTTCCGAATCATCTGGAATGTAAAACAACAATTAGAAAAGATATAGGGGTGCGTGATGTAACAAACAGTAAAAGAATGATGCGTGATGTAATCAACATGATGTGATATAATCACATAATAAAATACGGATCAGTGATGTAATCAAGCGATAAGTATGGCTGTGTGATGTAACAGTCAAAGAATGTGTGATGTAACAAACAGTACAAGAATGATGTGTGATGTAATTATGTGATAAAATGAAGTGGCCAGTGATGTAATTACATAATAAAACATGGATAAGTGATGTATGTAATATGTAATGAAAAAAATGTGATGTAATCAATATGATGTGATGTAATTACATAAAATATGGAGCAGTGAAAAAAATGTAAAGAAAATAAAATGTGTGATGTAATTACATGATGAGAATGAAGGGGTCAGTGATGTAATTTCAAATGAGAAGTATGGATGTGTTCACGATGTAATAAACAGTAAATGAATGATGTGTGATTTAATCAAAATGATGTGATGTAATTACGTAATAAAATATAGATCAGTGATATAATATGTAAAGAAAATAAGTGTGATGCGCGAAGTAACAAACAGTAAAAGAATGATGCGTGATGTAACAGTAGGTGCGATTCGTGATGTAACAAGCAATAAGTGTGATGCGTGATGCAACAAAAAGTAAAAGAATGATGCGTGACGTAACAAACACAAGAATGCTGTGTGACGTAACAAACGGTAAAAGAATGATGTGTGATGTAATCAACATGATCAATGTGATGCAATGACGTAATGGAAATGAAGTGGTAAGTGATGTAATCAAATGATAAGCACGGATGCGTGATGTAACAAACAGTACAAAAATGATGCGTGATGTAATCAACATGTGATGTATTTGCGTGATGAAAATGAAGTGGTCAATGATTTAATCAAATGATAAGTATGGATGAGTGATGTAACAGTCAATGAATGTGATGTACCAAACACTAAAAGGTGTGATGTGTGATGCAATCAACATGTGCTGTAATTATGTGATGTAACAAACTGTAAACAAAAGGTTCATTATGTAACAGTCAGAGAA
Organism: Dysgonomonas sp.; assembly: GCA_031546965.1. Lineage (GTDB taxonomy): Bacteria > Bacteroidota > Bacteroidia > Bacteroidales > Dysgonomonadaceae > Dysgonomonas_A. Next base: position 408 of record JAVBJR010001110.1, on the reverse strand, counting down.
TGATGCGTGATGTAACAATCAGTAAAAGCTGACGTGATGTAACAAACAGTAAACAGATGTGACGTAACAAACATTAATATAATGATACGAAATGTAATCAACATATGATGTAATAACGTGATGAAAATGAACAGTGGTCAGCGATGTAAGCAAATGATAAGTGTGGATGCATGATGTAACAGTAAAAGAATAATGCGTGATGTAATTACGTCAGGGGTCCCACTCAAAAGAAATAAAATTATAGGTTTTTTATAGGTTGCCAAACAAATAATTACAGGTTTTTATAGGTTTTTCTGCAAAAAATATAGAGCGAATTATAGGTTTTTTTAAAATCCAAAACACAAATATTTACTGCATTTTTAAAAACTAAACTTTAATATGAATAACAAATTCTCAAGGACGAGAATA
>JAVBJR010000470.1:0-2655 GCA_031546965.1 Dysgonomonas sp. | reverse complement strand
AAATAAGTTATTAAACTTTTCAATTTTAATATGATGGAGTGATTATTTTATTTATTTCAGGTGGTTTGGGAGTGGCTAGTTCACCATACACTGAATTTGCGTATTTTTTGTATCTGTTATGTAAAATCTGATACCCAGCAGCTGGTCCGTAGGGGGTAGGGCAAGGTTCAGCAAGGATTAAAATTGTTGTTTTTTTTTTAATGAAAAATATGCTCGCCAGCAGGTTGTCCGTAGGGGGTGGGGAAGATTCCGCAACAGCTGAATTTTTGAATCCTTTTTCCTTTTTTCATTTTTTTTTATGTGTAGGGTGTGGTCCGGAGGGAGAGGACGCTGTGGGGATCGGGGTGTGACAAAAAAACCGACTTCCGGTTCCGGTGACGTCAATTCCAGAACACTACACCACATGACACTCTAAAAGCAACTGATACTGAACACTGAAAATCCTATGATAGTGATGCAGGAGATGGAAAGTCACATTAACGCCTCAAGGACTGAAGACAGTTTGGTTCAGGAGAAGAAACAACATACCGGCTCGTCTGTAACTACATTCAATCAGGCTATCCACGCCCCACGCTGTCCATGCCCCTAACCTCGTTAAGGGGCGTTGGGACAATGCTATGGAAGTATAAAATTCATAACACCGAGACGCCTGAGACCCGCATACACGCTATGTCGGGAATCAAGGTAAATATCTCAGGAGTGCTCTAGAAACACTGAAGTCAGGTTTAGAAAACCTGCAAGATAGTTAGGCGGAGAATGTTGGGGAGGATCCGCACACATCGTGGCAAAGGCCATGGGAAATAAATACAAGGCGACAGTACCAATTACAATATATCACAATCAAAACCGCACAAGAGACTGATTGATCCTATAAAACACCCAATTCGATCTAGCCTAGCATTCAACATTCCATAATTCATTTGATGGCAACACTAGTACTCATGTGCTTCCTGGCAATCCACCAGTGTAATGCCGAGGTCTTGGCGCACGGCAGTCAACACTACGGAGAAGACAAGGAAACCATCTGTTTGGCAGTTAGGGCAACCTACACAGAGTATGACGTGGGGTACGTACCAGTCGTAACTTTTTGTAACGTTCGCGGTTACGATTAGATAGTTAGGGCAAGAAATACGCGTGACGTGCGCACTTGTGACGTCACATCAGATGTGATGAAAACAAAAATGGCCGACACCTGAATTTGACGAAGCGAGGGTTAGGCTTAATTGTTCCCAGCGATCTTGCATACAATTTCGCGGTTATTTTGAAGAAATACGTTGACAACAACAACAAAACACATAAACTTTATTTAATTTTCAAGTTTCAAGGGCTTTTAGAAGCGAAAAGTCGGCGATCACGCTGTCGTGAAAATCGGCGCGAGATGCGTTTTCTCACGCTAAAATTCACACACAAGCATGACTTTCGGCTCGAAATAGGCGGGGCGATGGGCGGGACAAGCGTACAGCACTACGCACGAGCGCCGCGCTTGTTGTTGCCCTAACTGCAGCCTCCGTGCGCGAAAAGGGGGCGGAGTCAGCGTACGAGGCGGTGAAAAGGGGGCGGAGTCAGCGTACGAGGCGCCGTAGGGCTGACGCTACGAACCTCACGTCGTACTCTACGTCGCTTGCCCTAACTGCCTGTTATATGAATAACACAGTCCCTGCATAATACATGTGAAAATTAATTGAGATATTGTGATAACCTGTTAATGCTTGTGAATTATCTGTCTTTACGGCAGCCAGCTTGCCTGGGTTAAAGGAGATCTAGCACGGTTTTGTGAGGTACCCTGAAACTTTAACTGCCTGAAGAAAAGTCATCAAAAAAGCAAGTGGTGAAGCAAAATCTCTGTGGAAATTGGTAAAAAAAGTTATAAGCCGTCAAAGTTTGATCGTATTTTATGAAGACTCCCTTACTGGATGTCCCCCTGGGTTAATGGATGGGGGGACATCAAGTAAGGGAGTCTTCATAAAATACGATCTAACTTTGACGGCTTATAACTTTTTTACCTATTTCCACAGAGATTTTGCTTCACCACTTACTTTTTGATGACTTTTCTTCAGGTAGTTAAAGCTTCAGGGTACCTTACAAAACCGTGCTAGATCTCCTTTAACTTTTCCTCATATCCCTTCTCCCACCCTCCCCTTCTCACCCCATACATTCCACCGTAGTTGCAAAATGTATTTTCAGACAATTTTAAAATGCATTTTATTTCTGAAAGCATCCGAGGAAAATCTGTACACAAAGCCCTATTAATCATTTAGTGACACTGATTTGTTTATTGATTTATGTATTTATTGAGACACCGACTGTAAACGAATCTGGCAATGTAATAATCTCTTTCAATGCGCATGGGGCAAGAAATAAAATCGTACACTTAGTGACACAATGAAGCCCCACCGCTCATTTTCACATGGGACCAAACTAGGCCAATTATTTGCGTCAGGGAAAGCTTGGGTTTTTCTAGTACGAGACAGATTTTCTACTGAGCCATTAAAAAGGGAGTAAGCGTTGACGTTTGTTAAGGAAAACCTTCTGTTTAAAAAATAAACCTAATTCTAAATCTAAACAAACACAATGTATGGATAGTGTGTATCCACATAAAATATAGGGGAGACCGGGGCTATTCATATCACGAGGTAAATGGCATCAAGTGATCTG
>JAVBJR010001214.1:0-3469 GCA_031546965.1 Dysgonomonas sp. | reverse complement strand
ATTTCTGCGAACTAAAATCATGTCTTTGGTTGAACTCTATACCGTTATGAAATCATTTCAAATACAGATCTATTCAAACACTATCAATACGGTAATTTAACGGATTTCCTGGATTACCTGGAAGATAAGGAAAATTGAAGGCAGTCACGCAAATACTGAAAGTCAATACATTTTGAAATTTGCGATGGAAAACATTGAAATTTGTAATACGGTGAAACCTGTCTATGGTGAAAACTGTCCATAGTGGAAAGCTACCTATATTGGAAACCTGTCTATAGTGGAAACCTGTCTATAAAGGACAATTTCACTGATTATGTGACCATAGACTTGCATGATAAATGTTGTTAAAAAACCTCTCTATGCTGGAAAAACCGTTTATGGTGGGAAGATTTCCAGCTTCATTGATTTTCCACCATAGACAGGTTTCACTTAAATAATCCATTAATAACTGGAATTATATAGTCACACTTTGACACAAAACCCCCTTAAAAAATGCGACGTCTTTAAAAAAAAATGGTTCATCAGTGATAAAGTGGTGCACCCGACTGTTTATGCATTTGTTGCAACTGCTAACAGACAATTTGATAATAAATTGGGATTTAGACAAAATGTAGGTAAGAATGTTCTCAACATTTGTAACAAATTTAATAATGATCTGGCTGTTTTCAATAGACTTATTACAAATATAAAAAGGGGTGGAATTTTTGAATGCTAGGCAACCGAACCTGTACGTGAGATGTAATCTAATAAAATTATGACGCAATCTTCTTATATAATTATGATAGTGAATCTTATCAACACAACTTCCTATAATTCATAATGGGATTCTGCGAATAACTTTCGATGAGATAGCAAGTACCAAGCACTTTTCAAATTTTGATATGACATTTTACAATACACAAGAAACGAAATATGCATCAAAAACCATAATATTAAAATTAGTGTTTCGGTGATAATAGTGACAATATTATTTCTAAATACATGCAGAAATATCAAAAGCAAGCTTTAAAATTCAAATTAATCATTGAATATTGATGGTTAAGTTTGAATTTGAGATAAAGATTCATGGAAAATCAATGGAAATTTGATCAGAAATCTCAGACACCCCCCCCTCTCTAAAAATGGCATCTATCATATTCAAGTAGTAAGTGATATGATACGCATTTCATGCATACTTGAAGCAGTTAAAACACCTGAGATTTAAGCCCACATGTAAAACACTATTTAAATTATAACAATAATATAGCCAATATGCAGGAAACCCTCTTCAAAGGGACATTTATAATAACTTTTTACTAATTTCTACAAATTTTGCTTCAAAGCTTATTTTATATTAATGGTTTAGTTTTACTTTGTGAAGGTTACTTTGTGTAGGTTAAGTTTCAGGGTAGACCATCTAACAAAGACGTGGTAGTACACCTTTAATAAGACCCGTGTCTTTCAGAGCAAACAATACGCTAATCCATAATGTTATTGAATAATAAATTTACGTAAGGAAAATTCACAATATTGCTTAATCATAAAAGCTTTTTATGTATGTGTGAATTGGACTTGCTTTCCAAATAACGAATGACACATCTATGTTTGTGTGCGGCAACGTTTGAACAACTACAAATTCTTTATATGGCGGCATTACATTGTGAGCGCGTTGAATTCGCACTCAAAATTATAATAATATTATGATAAGGAAATAAGTTGAAATGTACAGTATTCAACGCCACATCATGCCATTGTATTTTTCAAGTATATAAGACCATACTGGGCCTGAAATTATCATCGACACCAAGACCACAGACTGCACTACTGCAACGGCAAATATGTTGGCCCCAAACGCAATGATGTTGCTTCTTGTTTTGGGATTGTCATTTCTGGCTGGACAAGTTTCTTTCGGGAACAAGTTGGACGTCCTCCCTTACGCTGATGGTACGTACATTTGAATATACATTTGCTATTAGACGATATCTTGCGAGCGAGAGCGTCACGTATGAAAAAACTTTCTAGTCACCATAAAGTGCTGTAATAGTTCCCACTCAAATAATTTCCCCTGGGGAAATTAAAAGGGCAGGTGAACTTAATGGATTCCAAAATAATCAAACTACCGGTAATCGCTGTGCTATAAATTCAGTGTGGGAACCTCAATGCGAGTTAATAGTTAGTTTTGTTTGACCCTGGGCTAAATACTGACACTTGTTAACAACAGTTTTTAATGTTATAATGACCATAGGTCAGGTTGAGGATTGATTATTATCTCCTAAAATTTGGAGGGGGAATTATTTGGATTTCTAAATTCCGGGCCAGGGAACTATTACAGCACTTTACGGTAATTAGCAGATGAGTGAGACTGGAGAACCAGGAGAAAACCAATCACAAACATGGCATGATAACTAGAAAACTCCTTTGCACATGCATTTCCTATGAAACCAGGCTAAAGCTGGTGGACCTCCACTAGCAGCTATTCTGGAAGAATCGCTGCGCAATTGCGATTCCCCGCCCCTTTTTGGTCATGTGACAGAGATTTTAGATACTTTTGCCACAGATACAAATGTAGCATCACCTGGGGATACTACGTTTATAGCAGCTACGGAGATAACTTTGCAACAGCCAATCATGTTCAGTGCACCTAACCACGCCCATTAACAAATTAACTCTGACGCATCAGCCACATCAATATTGACCGCTATTTTGTTAGGATACACATGTCACACTGGGATCTGCATCGCGCCAGTGTATCTCATCCTGCTATTTCTTGAGATACAAGGTTGTGATTCTGGAAGAATCGCATGCACAATCGCAACGTGTAGCTGCTAGTGGAGCACTAGCTTAAGAAAGGAAAGTAGAGCTTCACCCCATCCCATTGTTTGACAATTGACAACTTTTGTTGAAAAGTGGAAATTCTAAGGGAAGGAGCAGAGCACTTTCTCCCCTACTTAATCCGAAAACCCGGCAGATTGGGAAGGCGGACTATACACCTCCTGGTTGCCTGGATTTCATTTTTCAGGTTGACCTATAACCCTTTTAAGATCCACCTCTCACTGCTGCAATCAAATCTGTCCTGTGACAGTCTGGCATAAATTAATTCACTAACCAGCCCAGTTCCCCTCACATTCATTATCTGGAGATGAGCAACAGGAAAATCATTGTTCTCAACTATTTAGTTAGGTAGTCTGTCTCGTAATGGTCTAAGTACAGCCAAAGCTCCCGCCGATTACATGCGTGAGCAATACGATACCCTACAGCTTTGTACAGTACTGGTAGAAAGGAGTGCATACTCGTAAGGTATCGTCTACTTTAATATATCTTCTCCAAACTGAAGTATTTATATACAGGGCTCCCGAAAAATGAAGATGAAAGACAGTCATGCCCACCAAACGTTGATTGCAGTAGCAAACCATCCTGTGCTAACAATATACAATGTCAACCAAAAAAGTGCTGCATCGATGTAGTGTATAATAAGTCATGCTGCTACAAA
>JAVBJR010000875.1:0-2662 GCA_031546965.1 Dysgonomonas sp. | reverse complement strand
TCCTGTGTTTCATATAATTGCCAAAAGATGGCGCCACTGCTGACGCGCGGCAGTGACGCGTACATATGAATCCCCTCAAATTGTGCGACACGCGTCACTGACATGAGTCGCCAACTCGCGGTTGTAACGCGCGAAATGGCTTCGCGTCACAGACGCGTGCATGTGAGCTAGGCTTAATGCGTCCCAACGCACAAACGGCGAGTTGAAATACTTCAACTTGTGACGCACAAACTTGTGCGTCAAGATGGCGGACACAAACTACGTTCGCTCGTACGTAAAAGATTACGTTCGCTAGGGGGTAAAAGAAAATATTTTGTACACGCCAATTGTGAAATGAAGTTGGATTGTACCCTATTTAATGTAGATTACGCATTTCAGAGGCGAGATGAGCAAGCAGTTTTATAGCAAAAATCGAAGCGAGGGTAAATGTATCGGTTGCTTCACTGCACAGCCCATGCATAATCCTGCGTTTCATATTATTGCCAAAAGGTGGCGCCACTGCTATCGTGCGGCAGTGACGCGTACAATGTGAACGCAAACATACATACATACATACATTGCGCGGCAGTGACGCGCGAAACTGCTGGCGTCACTGCCGCTCATTCTGCTGTGAGCTACTGAGCTACTGAGCTACGACACATGCATGTGAATTTACCTTTAGACTTTCCTGCATTCTTTAGGCTTTTCCGCATGACATGTGCCCATTTTGACGAATTTCGCGTTTTTTTTGCCGCAGTTGATTGTTTTATGACTCGCGGGAGCGGTAAAATGGCGTTGGCGGCAGCCATCTTTTTCGAACGTATTTAAAAACATGCGCGGCAATCGTTTTATGTCAATTTCTTGACCCGCAAATTACTTTCTCACCAATAAAATGTGGCAAGATCGATGCACAAAAATTCAAACAACATGTTGTTACTGAAAGCTCATTTTGGCCAAAATGTTGGTTAGCCCTTCTTCGAGTCAGTGCTTCAATTATTGTCTATCTCCGCGTCGTATAAAATTTATATGTGCCTAACAAATACTTTGGCCATAAATAAATCAAAACTCTATTTTAGATGTGGCGCCTTCCTACGGACTTTTACAGGTACTAAAATGTGCTTTTATCTCCACCTTAAAATAGCTTTTGGAGTGTCTTTGGCCAATGTCTTAATTTTCAAATGATGGCCCACATTACAGGGTGTTTGTTGAAAACCCCTGAAATTACCTCTGCAGTTTTCAGTATAGTAGTATATGTTATTTAGTAGTTGTTTTTATATTTTATATTATGTATACCATAGGTTTTAGCCGAATAATATTATTTGATGATCACATGAAACAAAATTCCATTTTGTTTTTTTAATAAGTATTGCTAATTTAAGGAATATTAATCGGATATATATTGATACTGCATTCGTTTCCGGGGGCTTCTATATGATAGATTAAATAATGATTCCTATAATATAATTGTATAATGATTTTAGTGATGTGTATAGCAGACGAGTGCATTATATATTTTCCCCCTCAAAGTGGTCCAATTAAAAGTTGCATTCCATCTGTCAAATTTATTGTCAATGAAATTTGAAATTTCGCAGAAAATATTTACACAGATGTGTTTTTTTCTTTCTTTATATAACCTGTCTTAATTGAGAATATTTTTAATTGTCTGGATTGCTATACAGTGAGGACTAGGCGGACGAGGCGTAGCGTATCTAGGTCGAGAGTATTTTGCATTTCTGTACTTGATGTTCGTTAAATTGGCACTGTTGAAGGCCAGAAAACGTAATTAACACCAATAAATTAGGCCTAATAGATCGAAATTTCAGCTATAGTGGTTTTTCTGTGCGTTTCGCAGAAACTTAGCAATAAATTCGCAAATATTCACATTTTTTTTACCATTTCAGCTGCAGTACGGAACCCTTTAAAATAATTTCTAGACTACATAATCTAAATAACTAATTATACTCTATTTCAGGTCAAGGTTGCATTAAATCAACTTGCAATGAGGGTTCGTAACTCTACTGAAACAAAAATAGTCCTTAACAAAACATGAAACTGTATATAATATCAGGTTAATTTCACAGCCCATTTCATATTTTGTTGGGGGCTATTTTTGTTAGAGTAGGTTTAAGAAACGCATTGCATGCTAATTTAATGCAACCTTGACCTGAAATAGGGTATACATGAATTTTCTGCATGTTATTCCACGTACACATCATGATGAAAACGGATTTTTGATTTATGAGTGACAAACGCGTTTCCAAAATTGTTAACAAAAATGATTTTTCACTCATAAATCAAAAACTACTGTAAAAGTGGGAATGTTTCGAGGTGGCTTTATTTTCGCGCTTTTCGCGCTCCTTTGTCCCTCCGCTAAAATGAAAACCTCGCTAAATTTAAACTCCGGTAAATTTAAATTCCCGGTAATAATTGCCTAGTTGAGTTGTGAAAATTACCTCCTCATAGCGGGAGATTCCTGTGTGCACATTTATCTGCACATCAAGGACTTTATTTCCAGTCATGCATTAATTACACAGTGCCAAAGCTACACTCGCTCCGGACTCAAGATGAGAAAAACCGGTGTGACGTGATACCCAAAATCGAGCCTTCGATGTGACCCAAAATGCATGTTAGGCTCGATGTTGGGTATCACGTCACATTGGCCGTTATGTGGCCCGCCCCGGGC
>JAVBJR010001131.1:0-19834 GCA_031546965.1 Dysgonomonas sp. | reverse complement strand
GATTCGAAGAAACGTCTGGTACGTGATCTTTTTTCCCATATTTCAGGGTCAACCAATTCGCAACATTTCATGTCGTCAAAGAAAATATTCTTGGTGGTTAATGCCGTTTCCTTATTATAGATGAAGGCATCAATCTCAAAGTTATGCTCGAAGCTCCGCACATCCATATTTGCCGATCCTGTTATGGTAAGGGCATCATCTATGATAATCATTTTAGAGTGAATAAACCCTTCGGTAAAGAAATAAATCTTGGTTTTAGTATCTAAAAAGTTTTTGATAAACGACTGCGAAGCTATATTTACAAATGTAGTATCCGATTTCTTGGGGATCATAATACGCACATCTACTCCACTCATAGCGGCAGTTTGTATTGCCAGCAGGATGGCATCGGTAGGTATCAGGTAGGGAGTTTGTATATACACGTACTCTTTGGCATTGACTATGGCTTGAAATATACCTTGATGTATTTCCTTAAACTCGCCCATAGGTCCACTTGTAGCTATCTGCATCAGATTGTCGCCTTTAGCCGTAAGTGGGGGAAAGTATTTATTGGCAACTAGAAATTCGGAGCGCGAAGCATACCAATCTATAATAAAAGAGGTTTGCAAACCATGTACGGCTTTTCCCTCAAGTTTAAAGTGACTGTCTCTCCATACTCCGCCGTTAGCACCGTTGATATACCTGTCGGCAATGTTCATTCCACCCATAAAGCCTATTTCGCCGTCTATAACCACTACTTTGCGGTGGTTTCGGTAATTTACACGACTGGTCAATAACGGAAATGCTACTTTGAGGAAAGGGGTAACTTCTATTCCTGCTTTAGCCATTTCTTTGTAGAATTTCTTTTTGGCTTTCCACGATCCTACATCATCATATAACACCCGCACTTCTATCCCCTCTTTTGCTTTTTCGATCAATAGGTCTCTTACTTTCTTCCCTATGTCATCATCCATAAAAATGTAATATTGCAGATGGATGTGTTTTTTTGCCTTCTTTATTTCGTCAAAAAGGGCATTAAACTTATCGATGCCATTGGTGTAGAATGTAATATTGTTACCTCCATAAAGGGGTGTATCTCTTTGTTTATTCAGGAGATTTATTAGACCTTTGTATTCTATAGGAGGGTTTAGGTTCTCCATCATCTCTATCCGCTCTAGGGTTTTTCGGTTGAGCTTTTTGTGCATCTTCTTCGAAATCAACCTTTTTTTGCGATGGTCTTCTCCAAAAAAGTAATAGATAACAAGTCCTGCCAAAGGAAGAAGAAGCAATATGAGTACCCATGCTATGGTTTTTAACGGATTGCGGTTTTCGGAGACAACCACAATAACTACTCCTATTGCCGTAAGTACATACAGCAACTGGAATACCAGTATAAAGTCGTTTGCCGAAAAGGCATCAATTATTTTTCCCCAGTTCATGCGTCGAGTAATCTGAGTATATCTTCTTTCAATACCGCTCTGTTCCAAGAATATGTAGTATCTGTAGCCTCCAGATATTCTACCATGTCGAGAGCTATATGCAGTTGATATACTTCTTTTATATCCGTTATTTCGTATTTGGTTTGCAACAGTTTAGCATATTGCTCTATTAAATCGTTATCGCCAATCTTTATTACAATAGTTTCAGCCGGATCTTCTTGACTGATATTAAAATCGGTATTAAAAAGAAAAAGGCATTCACTAACAATATGTTTTTTCTCATCGGAGTTAGAATCTGAATTCTTGTTCTCGTTTGCCAGTTCATGTAATTTGGCAAAAAACTCTTCGAGAAGTCGTTGTAAGTAATCTTTTTTCCTTTGTTGTATCATTGGGATATAAACTCTAAAAAAGTTTAATATTATCTCTCAGAATTGAATGTCACTAATTGCACCCAATCAATTTCACCATTTTCTGTACAAAAATCAGAAATAAACTCCTTTGTAAATTTATTTATAACTTTAGAATAAGAAAGTAGAAACTCTTCATTCTTTTCTTTGGCTTTATAACCTAAAGGTTCTATTATATCTGTATATAGATTTTCGTTACCTGATATGAACTGCCAAAATTGTTGACCACAGTATTTAAAATAATCACCTTTGTCTGGCTTAGTATCTTTTCCATAGCAACAACCGTTTATAGCAACAATATTCAGTTGAGAATTACTGGTTCTTAGGGTTTTCTTTGCAGTTTTAAAGTCTGCAATCATCTTGGCTATTTGCGAACTATTTCCCCAATTTGGACCCGATTTAATGGTTACTATATATCTAGTAGCATCTACATCAAATTCAAGGTCAATACCTGTAATTCCTGATTTATAGCCTCCATTAGTTTTACTGTTTATGAAAATAGCAAGACCTTCGAGCCAATCACCAAAAATAGTTTCTTCATTAGACGAAATATGAGCATCTACAATGCCTTTAACAATATCACCTGCTGTTAAAACGTTTTTTGCTTTATACAAATAAGGATTCTTACGCTTCAATACCTTAGCTAGTTTTAAACTATCAAGGCTTTTTATCCTTTTCTGATGAAATATACCGATATTGTCCTCAACGTATATCAATATATCTTTTAGGTTCAATTCTCTCATTCTGTATAGTTTTAAGTGCTGTAGTTTTTTTGTCTTCTGATTTATCAACTTTCTTGCTGACTGTTATTTCCATTTGTTTGCTTACCATCTCACAATATTCGGGCATTATTTCTATTCCAATTGAATTACGATTCATTCGTTTAGCAACGGTCAAAGTTGTTCCCGAACCCATAAATGGGTCAAGTACAGTGTCGTTCTCTTTTGTGAATAGCTTAATAAACCACTCGGGTAATTCTTGAGGAAAAGCAGCACTATGATTTTTATTATTACACTCGGTAGCCAAATGTAAAACATTGCTGGGGTATGCTTTATCTCTGTTGAGCCAGTTAGATATATTTTTCCCAAAACCACTGCCAACTTTAGAATTATCTCTGACCTTGTCTGTTTCCGATAGATTTTTCAGTCTAGATTTAGCCCAATTGCCCATCGGAACCATAACTTCTTCTTGATACATTGCAAATTTTTTATCCTTATTGAATTGCAACAGACGTTCCCAAGAATCGCGAAATCTATTTGGCCATTTTCCTGGTACGGAGTTTTTTTTATGCCATATAAATTCTTCTGTCCATAGCCAACCTTGTTTACGCATGGCAATTATAAGCTCCATAACATAAGTACTACGCTCTCCATTTGCCACTTTTTCTTTTATATTAAGAATAAACGTTCCGGAGGGTTTTAATACACGTAATAATTCTTTAGAAATAGGTAAAAACCATTCTACATATTTATCTGGATGTATTCCGCCATACGTACTTTTCCTCTGATCGGCATATGGAGGAGAAGTGATGATAAAATCTATTGAATTATCCGGTAATTGTTTAAGCAATCTTCTGCAATCACCTTCATATATGTCAGTTTTTATACTCATTTAATATACTTTTTACACTTACCAAAAAATAATATACTTTACAATTTTTTTATTGTTTACTTGTTAACTATTTTTTCTATCCACAAGCAAACAAATTACAGCCCCCACCGTATAACAAACGATATCGCCCCAACTGAACGATGACCCTATTACTACACGCATGATGGCATTATCCTGCATATTCAGAACTTCAACGAGGTTCAAGTATTGCCCTATTTCTACGGCGTATGCAAAAAGCAAAACACCCATAGCCAAAGGCAAGGGATTTACTTTTATAAAACTTTTGAAAAAATAGTACATCAGCATAACCACCAATATATCGCCTCCATACGGACGAATAAACCTATCTTTTACAAACAATGCTATAATAACCTCAGTAACAAATATAAGTAAAAAAACTAAAAAAGACTTAAGATCGAATCGGAATTTTATGCTGTTTTTATTTTCTGTATTTGTCATCGGTTTCGTCTTCTAATATATTAATGTACGATTTGTATCGGGTTTCGCTTATAAAATGGTTTTCTACGGCTTCTCTTACGGCACATCCAGGTTCGTTGGTGTGCATACAATTGTTGAAACGGCAATTGTGCGAAAACTTAAAAATTTCAGGGAAATAGTGGCTTATCTCTTCGGGGCTCATGTCTACCGTGCCGAAGCCTTTAATACCCGGAGTATCAATAATAAAGCCTCCTTGAGGAAGTTCCATCATTTCGGAGAAGGTAGTTGTGTGCATTCCTTTTCCGTGGTAATCCGAGATGTTACCCGTTTTTAGAGTGGCATGAGGTACGATAGCATTGATGAGGGTAGATTTTCCCACACCGGAATGACCCGAAAACAAGGTTATTTGATCCTTTAGTTTATCATTGAGAATATCTAACCCTGTACTATTCTTTGCTGATATTTTGTAACAAGGATATCCAATGTATTCATACAGGTTTATAAGAGCCTCCATGTATTCGATTTCGTCCTCGTCATAAATATCTATTTTATTAAATAGCAGATTGACGGGAATGCGATATGCTTCGGCTGAAGCTAAGAATCGATCAATGAATACGGTGGTAGTTATCGGTTTACAAACGGTTACTATAAGAAAGCATAGATCGAGATTAGAAGCTATAATGTGAGATTGTTTCGATAAATTAGATGATCGTCTTATAATATAGTTCTTACGGTCTTGTATTTCGGTAATGACACCTGTTCCATCTTCGTTCATAATGATGGATACTCTGTCACCTACAGTTATGGGGTTGGTGCTTTTTATATCTTTGAGCCTGAAACTCCCTTTTATCCTGCACTCTACATTTTTATTTTCGTCGGTGCGTACAAGATACCAACTTCCGGTATTTTTTATAACCAATCCTTTCATTCAGCTTTCCTCATTTTGCCTTAGTTTAGAATGTAAAGGTATATATAATTTAAACGCAAAGATAGAAAGGCACAAAGGTTATTGGCAATCAATTACCAGCAACAATAAAGTACGTTTTCTAAAATAGACTTTGTGCCATAGCGGCTTTGCGTTAAAAAAGATCTATTTCTTCCTCAAAATCTATTTCGGGTTTGATGATTCGGTACAACGATTTTTCGTTTCCTCTTGCTTCCTCACGTGCTTCCCGAGAGTTTAGTACATCATAAGGACGGGATGCTATTTCTTGGATGATGTTTTTGGGAGGTCGTAACCCCTTGAATGGTTTTATAGTAGCCATAATTCTTGTGTTTTTTGATTGGTATTATTCAAGCTGTAAGATACAAAAAGAGCAAAGAATAGAAACTATAATGTCTCTAAATTCTTTACTCTATATTTTGTTAAAATGAAAGCTAGACTTCTATCTGATGTTCAAATTTACACTGTCATAATCTCTTTTTCTTTATCAGCAAACAATTCGTCTATCGCTTTGATATATTTGTCGTGAATTTTCTGAATGCTTGCTTCGGCATCTTTAGCCACATCTTCGGGCGTACCGTCTTTTACCGATTTCTTTACGGCATCAATTACATCACGACGAACGCTACGTACACTTATTTTGGCTTCTTCGGCTTCTTGTTTCGATTGTTTTACCAAAGCTTTACGACGCTCTTCTGTCAATGGAGGAATAGACAGGCGGATCATTTCGCCGTTGTTATCAGGATTTAATCCCAAATCGGAGTTGATGATTGCTTTCTCTATTTCGTGCAGCATATTTTTTTCCCAAGGTTGTATAACAATGGTTCTCGCATCGGGCGTATTTACAGATGCAACACCTGTAAGAGGAGTTATGTTGCCATAATAATCTAGTTTTATGCCATCCAAGATACGAGGGTTTGCTTTACCGGCACGTATGTGAGCCAAAGTTTCTTCCAAGAATTCGATAGTCGATTTCATCTTAGCTTCGGCTTTTTGTTCTAATTCTTTAATATCTGCCATTTTAATATATATTATATCGATTATTTATTCCTTTTACTAGGATATATATCCCTATTATGGTTATCCCTATGGTAACTGATACTATCCATCCACCTGCATAAAGAGCGAGCGTTGAGATACCTCCGGCAATTGTCATTATTAATCCTATCACAATCGCTTTCCAGGCATCTTTGCGATCCTGTTCTTCTACTATTTCGGCTATTTTATATACAAATTCGGTTGCTGTCTTTTGGTCGATTCCACTTTTTACGAGCATATCTATTACTTCGCTTTCGTTTCTACCTTCCTGCACCAGTTGTTTAATAACAAACTGTGGCAGAGATATTTCAAAAGGTTTGGGAGCATCCATATTCCTGCTTTCTAGAAATTATCTGTTATGCGTGAACATAAGTTCCTATGTTTTCGCCTCTCATCACTTTGGCGAGATTGCCAACTGTGTCCATATCAAATACTACGATAGGCAGGTTGTTTTCTTTACACATGGTAGTCGCCGTTAAGTCCATCACCTTAAGCCCTTTGTTGTAAACATCGTCGTACGATATGTTTTCGAACTTGGTTGCTGTAGGATCTTTCTCGGGGTCGGCAGTATAAATACCATCTACACGAGTACCTTTTAGCATTACGTCGGCTTCTATCTCTATACCACGCAGGGCAGAACCTGTGTCGGTGGTAAAGAACGGATTACCTGTTCCACACGAAATTACTACCACTTCGCCATTTTCCAAAGCCTCTATTGCTTTCCATTTCGAGTACAATTCGCCGATAGGTTCCATGCGTATGGCAGTCAATACACGAGACTTTTGTCCGATAGCAGTCAATGCCGAACTCAATCCCAAACTGTTGATTACAGTTGCCAGCATACCCATTTGGTCGCCTTTTACACGGTCGTACCCCTTAGATGCACCACTTAATCCACGAAAAATATTTCCTCCTCCAATAACAATACCGACCTGCACACCCATTTCGGCAATTTCTTTGATCTGTGTGGCGTACTCCGACAGACGTTTTTCGTCTATACCATATTGTTTATCTCCCATCAAGGATTCTCCACTTAATTTAAGCAGTATTCGGTTGTATTTTACCATTTCGTTTTTTAAGTACCGTGAATATTTATCATACACTATATAAGTGCAAAACTAATACTTTTTGTTAGATTATAATATACTATGTGTGCAAAAGCTTATAGTCTGTTGGGAACAAATGCTTTTTAACGCAAAGGTGGAAAATTAAAAATAGTTAACAATTGCTCGTAACTCGTAACTTGTAACTCGTAACTATTTACATTCATATTATATTTGTGAATGCAGTTATAACTAATCTCGATACATGGCTCAACATAACGAACTCGGAAAACGAGGAGAGGATTTAGCAGAAGCTTATCTTATTGAAAATAACTACCATATTCTTCATCGAAATTGGTCGTATGAACGAAATGAGATAGACATAATAGCTTCACTGGATGAATTTATTGTTTTTGTGGAAGTCAAAACTCGTTCTACTGCTTATTGGGGAAATCCCGAAGAGGCAGTGTCGGCTACCAAAATTAAACGTATTGTTGTAGCGGCGGACTATTATCTAATAAAGAATGATATAAACAAGCCTGCCCGGTTCGATGTAATAGCAGTTGTTATTAATAAAGATATTATTGATATAGAACATATAGAAGATGCTTTTTTTGCACCGATTAATTAGTTACGAGTTACAAGTTACAAGAAAAATACTGTTCACTCTTAACTTACAACTTGTAACTAAAAAAGTAACTCGTAACTAAAAAATGAATATAGAAGACGTAAGAGAGTATTGCCTAACCATAAAGGGATCAGAAGAATGTTTTCCTTTCGATGAAACGGTCTTGGTTTTTAAAGTAATGGACAAAATGTTTGCTTATATAGGACTCGATCGAAAGGAGGAGGGTTTTATGCTGAACCTGAAATGCGATCCCGAAAAGGCTATTGAACTAAGGGAAAAATACGAATGTGTAGTTGGCGGATATCATGCCAATAAAAAATATTGGAATTCAATTTTCATAGAGCAAAATATGCCCGATGATGAACTGAAATATTGGATCAGTCATTCGGTAGAAGAAGTCATCAAAAAATTGCCTAAGAAGCAACAAGCTGAATATGCCGTGATGAAGAACGAAGAATAATGAAAGAACCTGTATTTATTCATTTAGATGAAGTTACATCTACCAATTTTTATTTGAGAAGCCTAAGTAATATAATGACTTTAGAGAACGGATATACGGTTTATGCCAATTTTCAGAGTGCAGGACGTGGGCAGAGGGGTAATTTTTGGGAGTCAGCAAAGGGCGAAAACCTAATGTTCAGCACCATTCTATATCCGGTTGGTTTGAGAGCCGATCGCCCTTTTATCGTATCTCAAATTATATCTCTAGCTATCAAAGACGTATTAGAAAGGTATACTTCTGATATATCTATCAAATGGTCTAATGACATTTATTGGAAAGAAAAGAAGATAACAGGTATTCTTATTGAAAATGATATTATGGGCGATGAAGTCGATAAGATCATAATTGGAGTAGGCATCAATCTGAATCAGGAGACTTTTATCACCAATGCTCCAAATCCGGTATCATTGAAGCAAATTACAGGTAATTCCTATAATGTAAAAGATATACTCACTCAAGTGATAGAACAGATGTTGTTCTACTATGAGAAACTACAAGATACAGAGCTAATTAAATTCCAATATAAACAATCGTTATTTAGAAAAAAAGGATTTCATCTCTTTGCAGATGAAAAAGAAACTTTTCTTGCCGAAATATATGACATTGAAGATTCCGGCTTACTCGTTCTGAAACTAGAATCGGGACAAATCCGAAAATTCGGCTTTAAAGAGATTAAATATATCCTTTAACGATTATAGAAAAAACCAAACTCAAAAGACAGGCTATCGTAGATTTCTTTTAACAATAGGTCTTTCGAATCCTTATAAACAGCTACTTTCTCTAAAATAGAATCGGCTAATTGGGCAGTTATTTTCCCCACATTTTTCAAGAATAAAGTTGCTGCATTCCTCAAGGATACATTTTCGGAATAAATGTCCTCCCACGTATACCGAAAGGTGTCTATCTTCATTGCTCCGGTGAAATTTTTAGTAAGCAAACGCCTTACAATCAGCCAATATCCGGTAGTTCGTATGTTTTCGTCTTTGCTATTTATCCATTCTAAGCCTACTTTATCGGCAAAGTCGGTTGTTTGCAAAAGGTTTACACAGACTTGCTCTCTTATTTCTTGATTGGGTATTTGAGCAACCCATCTATCTGCTGCTTCAGCCGAAAAATCATGGATAGGGTAGAGTAGTGTCGCCAATATTTTTAGTTCGCGAGTACCGTCCAACCAAAGAGTTTCTGCTAAATCTTTGTCCGATTCGTAGCGAGCGGCAATTTCTTTTATTTTTTGTATCGATACACCAAAGTTTAGCTTATAATTAAGTCCGTAACCTCGCATACTTGCCGAAGCAACTCCATTCATAGCCATTCGGCATCGCTTGCGAATGTCTCTAATAATTTCTTCTTGCATTTGTTTGAATTTAAAGCCCCACCCAGCCTCCCCGAAGGGGAGGAGATGCAGAGAGGGTGTTTTTTCTTACTCCCTCTCCTTTGTAGAGGGCTGGGGTGAGGTGTCATAATCTACAGCCACACGGCTATTTACAGCTTCTCTTACAAATGGCAATATAGCCTGATGCAAAGGATGATTCTGATAAACATCTAACGCCTCTTTAGAAGCAACCTCCGAATAAAGGGCTACATCGTAATTGGCTTCCGAATCAAGAAAGTTGATACCAACTTCTACTGAAATAAGACCTTCAATTTTGCCATTAAGAGCTTCTAATTTTTCTTTAATCAGCAAAGCATTTGTTTCTTTATCGTTTCCATGAGCTTCATCTTTAAGCTTCCAGAATACAATATGTTTAATCATAAGGTAGTTTTTATTTATGAGGAAACAAATATAAATAAAAACTGCTAAAGTGATGCTTGGCTGTAGGGGTGAATTGCATTCGCCCGATAAAACAATGCACGAATATTATTCGTAAACTGTATTTTATAAGGTATCTCTCTAAACTTTATTTAGCAATATACACTGCCTCAATCATATTATACTTAAATTTGTATAGAAGTCACCAATTATTATAATGATGAAATTATTATTATTAAGCAATTCAACTAATCCGGGCGAATCGTATTTGGGCTATCCCAAACAAGCAATCAAGCAATTTTTAGGAGTTAAGCCACTCAATATAGTGTTTATACCTTATGCCGCAATTACTTTTTCGTACGATGAATATGCAGCTAAAGTAAACGAAAGTTTGCAGGAAGTAGGCATTGAAGTTAAGGGAATACATACATTTGTGAATGCAAAAGAAGCTGTCCGCACTGCCGATGCTATAATGATTGGTGGAGGCAACACTTGGAAATTGACCCGAATGCTTCAAGAAAACGACTTGATAGACCTTATCCGTGAGAAAGTAAATGCAGGCACGCCTTACGTAGGATGGAGTGCAGGCTCTAATGTAGCATGTCCTACTTTGCGCACCACAAACGATATGCCAATTACAGCACCTCTAAGTTTCGAGACATTAAACTTAGTCCCTTTTCAGTTGAATCCTCATTATTTAGATGCCCATCCCGAAAATCACGGAGGAGAAACGCGTGAAATGAGAATCAACGAATTTACAATCGAAAATCCCGATATCTATGTAGTCGGATTAAGAGAATCAACTATCTTACGTCTCGAAAACGATACATTGTCTTTGATAGGCGATCGTTCGGCACGCATATTCAAATTCGGAAAAGAGCCTTACGAATTGACATCGAAAGATGATTTCAATTTTCTGATAAATCTGAACTAAAAGCATCAGTAAACAGTTACTATATATTGTAGTGGCTTTTTGTAACTTGTAACTAATTACTTGTAACTCCTTGATATGGGATACTTAAATAAAAAACTCAGAATACCAACTCCTACATTCTTTATATTTGCGATTATGCTTATAGCCTATTTTGCACCCCGCGAAAGCAAGGTAAGTTATGACGAAAGCGAAGGTAAACCCTGGAGGTATGGGCTTGTTACAGCTCCATTTGACTTTCCTGTTTATAAGGATGAAGCACAATTGGAGCAAGAGCGAGACAGTATTTTAAAAGAGTATATCCCCTATTATACAATAGATAAATTCAGATCGGAGAGAGCAGTAACCATGTTTACGAACGATGCACAGGCAGCCGAAACACCTGCCCCCTATGTACAGTATGTGCAGCGAAAAATGAACGAAATTTATCAGGCAGGATTGGTTTCGGCAACAGATTACAATAAATTAGAGAATACCAGTCTTCAACAACTATATCTGATTAACGAAGATAATGTCGCTACTATCCGCAATATCAATTCTTTCTACACTTCGAAATTGGCTTATGAAAAACTGATAGCCGATTTGCCTAACAATTTGCAATTGAATACCGTTCAGTCCCTCAATCTCAATAATTATCTGTATGATAATATTATTGTAGATAACGAGCTTTCTAAGAAAGCGAAGGAAGAACTACTGCTAAAAGTTCCTTTTGCAGAAGGAAATGTATTGTCAGGACAAAAAATTATAGATCGAGGAGAAATTGTAACATCCAAAACCGTACATATACTCAATTCGTTGCAGAAGATAACCGAACAGAAAGAGGGTTCGGGTACACGCCGCAATTGGATGATTGTAGGCGATACAATACTCATTGCCGCACTTATCATGGCATTTATGACCTATCTGATATTTTTCCGACCTCGAGAATATTACGATAGGCGTAATGTTCTCTTTATGTTGACTATGATTACTGTTCTGTGTGTATTGACGGGCTTGTTTGCAAAGCTCGGCTTTAATATCTATATCATCCCCTATGCCATGGCAACTATTATGGTGCGTACCTTTGTAGACTCACGCACAGCCATGCTTACACATCTTATAACGGCAATTATTTGTTCGCTGATGGTACCGTTCCCACAGGAATTTTTGTTGTTGCAGATTCCGGTAGGTTTTATGTGTATATTTAGTCTGAAAGCTTTATCCGAAAGGTCTCAATTGATAAAATCGTCATTCTATATCTTGCTTACTTATGCTTTCTTGTATGTAGGAGTAACACTGTCTCTTAAGGGAGATATTAAGCAGATCGAACTGGTGATGTTCCTTTATTTTGCCATCAATTTTATGTTTGTTATGTTTGCATACCTGTTGGTATATATTTGCGAAAAGGTCTTCGGATTTATTTCGGGGGTAAGCATGATCGAATTGTCGAACATAAATAAACCACTCTTGCAACAGCTTTCGGAAGTTGCACCGGGTACATTCCAACATTCGATGCAGGTCTCAAATCTAGCTGCTGCGGTGGCAACACGCATCGGGGCAAATGCACCTTTGGTTCGTACAGGAGCCCTGTATCACGATATTGGTAAGATGACAAATCCGGCATATTTTACCGAGAATCAGATTCCGGGAATGAATCCTCATGTGGGACTTACGCATAAAGAAAGTACCCGAATAATAATAAGCCATGTATCGGAAGGCATAAAAATTGCACGCAAATATAATCTGCCACAACAGATTATCGATTTTATAGCTACTCATCACGGAACAGGAAGGGTAAAATATTTTTATAATTCGTATAAAAATGAGCATCCCGACGAAGATGTAAACGAAGCCGATTTCTCCTATCCGGGACCTAATCCCTTTACCAAGGAAACTGCTATCTTGATGATGGCTGATACCGTAGAAGCGGCATCACGAAGCCTGAAAGAATATACCGAGGAATCTATTTCTCATTTAGTAGACAAGCTTATCGATTCTCAAATGCACGATGGACTGTTAAGGAATGCACCCATTACATTTAGGGATATAGAGATTGCTAAAAATATATTCAAAGAAAAATTGATGACTATTTACCATTCTCGCATCGCTTACCCCGAATTAAGTCAGGAGGCTGAAAAAAACATAGAAGATGCTGCAGAGAAAGCAACTGTATAGTGCAAAATAGACACACCTCACCCCGACCCTCTCCAAAGGAGAGGGTCGGGGGCAGAGAGGAAGCTAAATATAAGGCATTTATAGCCCCCTCTCCTTTGGAGAGGGTTGGAGTGAGGTGCATATTCTGCGTGCCTATTTTGATTTTCCCTCTACTTCACAGTAAAATTCAGTACCAACGAATTACCTGTTTCATCTACCACCGTCAATCGGTGCTTACCGGCTGGAGGAGCTAATTCTTTCTTGTGAAAATTTTGAGTCTCTCCCACATAAGTATCATCTAAGTGCCAATACACCTTAGTTTGCGGATTACGGTGAGCCAGTTCAAAGATCACTTTTCCGGCTGATCCGTCCAGTTGTTTCGGTATACTTACCACGCTGTTTGCAAACGGATAAATAAATTCCATCGTTTTGGTTTGATCTTCATCTATACATTCGGGCGAAAATGGAGGTAACATCTGATAAGACGGATGCTGTTCTTTGTAAAACCATTCCCACGAGGGTGGTAACACAAACCACGATGTTTGTACAATACCTCTGCCTCCTGCACAATTTTCATATACCCTGTACTTATAATCTTCGGAAACATTTACCCGAATATGAAAACTACAGGCGTCGGTTTCCGTTCCCTTTTTAGTAATCCATATAGAATCGGCAGATGTTTGGGGGCAATTAATACCCATCAACATACCGCTCTCTTTGCACACTACCGTTTTTACCAAATTGTTTTCGGGAGTTGCAAACCATCTTGATTTGGGTAATGAATTGAAAATATCAAACATCACCATTCCGGCAGTGCGTGCGCCCGTTAATCCGGGACGACCCTCTCCGTCCGAATTACCAACCCATACCCCTACAACATATTTGGGGTTGATTCCTACTGCCCATCCATCCCTAAAACCAAAACTTGTACCTGTTTTCCAAGCAATTTTTTGCATGGAGGGAATAGATCTCCAGTCGATTTCCTCCGGACGATTTACGTTCGTCAGAGCATCAAAAGTGAGCCAAATAGCGCCTGCGTCAAATAACGGGTGAGAGATGCGTTCGATTGGCTTATTATTGTCTTCGCCGTAGATAAACGAAATAGTTTTGTGCTTCCAATAGCGTTGTTCTTTATTATAATCGTTCAGAGATTGTGCCATATGAGCATACATCGATGTGATGTCCCACAATTTACCTTCTGCACCTCCCAAAATGAGCGAAAGTCCATAAGTATCAGGCGACCGAGATAAGGTTGTCATACCGGCATCTTTCAAAAGTGAATAAAATTTGGGTATACCGTATTTTCGTAACGATACCACAAACGGAATATTCAGAGAGCGTGCCAATGCTTCGGAAGCAGGAGCAGCACCATCGTAATTGAGACTGAAATTCTTCGGGCTGAAACCGTTTATATTGATAGGCACATCCGCCAGTAATTGATTAGGAAGTATTTGCCCGTCTTGAAGCATGGCACAATAAAGAAAAGGTTTCAAAATACTGCCTGTACTTCGTGGCGACTGAATAACATCTACTTGATTGGCTGATATACTCTTATCGAAATTGACGTTTCCGCAGTAGGCGATCACTTCGTTTTTCTCGATATCGATAACAACGGCAGCAATATTTTTTATTTCGTTTTGTGCAAATTCGGCATTCCATCTCGATAGGATATTCTCAACAAGTAACTGCTGACGTTTATCTATGGTTGATTGGATATGTTTTCCCCCTTGCTCCATGTATATTTTGGTAACCAAGTGTGGTGCAATTTGAGGTAGAGCATACGGCTCGAAGGGTAGAGGTTCGGAGATTGCAAGTTCGTAATCAATATCGTCAATAATACCTTTTTCCTTTAGATTTTTGAGTAGGTTGTTTCGTTTGTTTAAGAGTTTTTCCCTGTTACGCCCAAAGTGCATAATGGCAGGCGAATTAGGTAGTACAGCAAGAGTAGCCGCTTCTGCCCACGAAAGTGTAGAGGATTGATGCCCAAAATATCGCCACGATGCCGCTTCTATTCCGACTACGTTTCCACCCATCGGAGCATGAGAAGCGTATAAATTGATTATTTCGTCTTTAGAATAGGAAAATTCGAGGCGAGTAGCCAATATCATTTCGATGAGTTTCTCACCAAAGGTTCGCTTCTCTTTTCTTGCCAAGCGGATAGTTTGCATGGTGATAGTGCTGGCTCCACTTACAATTCTCTTTTCAATGATATTTTGTTTGATGGCTCTGAATAACGAAACAGGATTAATCCCCCAATGATATTTAAAATATTGATCTTCAAATTGAGTGAGGCAAATTTTATACTTCTCTGGAACTGAATCAACAGAAGGAAAACGCCATTGCTGATCGTTGGCAATTCTCGCTCCCAAGAGTTCGTCTTCTCTGTCGGTAACAACTGTGCTGTAAGGAACATCAAAAAGAGGCGATGGCAGGCAGAAAATATACCAAATGACCAAAATACTGCATATAGGAATAGCTATCCTGTATTTGAGTTTGGTATTTTTATATCTGCTTATCCACTTTTTGATAAATTCTCTCATTAATCTTGATGTAATCTCACCCCACCCGACATCCCCAAAGGGGAGGAGATACAGAGAGGGAGTTTTTTAGCTCTTCCCCTTTGGGGAGGTCGGGTGGGGCTGTTTGCAGTCTATTCTTCGTCTTTGAACCAGCCCGAATACATGAGGTAATTTTTGGCTATTTTTTGGTTCATTTCTTTAGCTTGTTCGGGATCTACTTTTTTTACAAATTTGGCAGGAACTCCGGCGTAAATGCTTCCCGGTTCTATGATTGTTCCGCTCAATACTACCGATCCGGCAGCTACAATAGAACCTTCGCCTACCACCGCATGATCGAGAACTATTGCTCCCATACCAATCAAAGCACCATTCTCTATTTTAGCACCGTGTATAACTACATTGTGACCAATAGATACATCGTCGCCAATCTCTACAGTCGATTTTTGATATAGGGTATGCAGAACCGTACCATCCTGAATGTTTACACGATTGCCTATGCGAATTGAGTTTACATCACCACGAAGCACAGCATTAAACCAAACGCTGCAATCGTCGCCCATGATTACATCTCCTATAATTGTTGCATTGTCTGCTAAAAAAGCATTTTTTCCTATTTCGGGGGTAAATCCTCTAACTTCTTTTATTAAAGCCATTTTCTTGATCCTTTATTATTAAAAATGCACCTCACCCCCAACCCTCTCCAAAGGAGAGGGAGTTTTCACCTCCCCTTTGGGGAGGATGGGTGGGGTGATTACGTGTAACTATTTATATTGCTTTCGTTTTCTCTTTCAACCATTCTTTTTCATCATCCGAAAGACTGGGCGATAAGCGGTCATATACATATTGATGATAGTTATTAAACCACGATAGTTCTTCTTTGTTCAACATCTCTTTAACTATCGGGGTTGTATCTATCGGGCAAAGGGTAAGTGTTTCGAAGGAGTAAAATGCTCCGAATTCAGTCATACACTCTTCTTGGGTCAATATCAAGTTTTCGATACGAATACCATATTGATTAGCACGATACAATCCCGGTTCATTAGATGTAAGCATACCTGTTTGTAAGGTAGTCGGATTTTCGTTCATGCGTATATTTTGAGGACCTTCGTGTACGTTGAGGAAGTGACCTACTCCGTGACCTGTTCCGTGTAGATAATTAAGTCCGTTGTCCCATAAAGCTTTCCGTGCCAAAACATCTATTTGACTGCCTCGTGTTCCTTCGGGATATTTACAAGTCGCTATACCGATGTGCCCTTTGAGTACCATTGTATAGTCTTTTTTCATCTGATCGGTTAATGCTCCTACGGCAACAGTACGTGTGATGTCGGTAGTTCCGTCAAAATACTGTGCCCCCGAATCTATCAATTGCAATCCTTCGGGTTTCACCTTTGCCGAACTTTCGGGTGTTACATGATAATGTACAATGGCGCCGTTGGCTCCATAACCGGCAATGGTATCAAAGCTTTCGCCCACATACAGGTCTTGTTGACTTCGGTATTCGGTAAGCTTATCTACAATGGTCATTTCTTCGACTTCGCCGCTAGGTACAGCCTTTTCGAACCACATCAGGAATTTTACTAAAGCAACACCATCACGTTGCATAGCATTGCGAATGCCTTGTTGTTCGGTTTCGTTTTTTCTGCTCTTCATAAGATCGGCAGGAGAGGCGATATCTATAATACGGCTTGTCTTTGGAATCTTGTTATATAAGGCAAAAGATACTTTTGACCCTTGCAAACAAATTTTGGTATGAGCAGGAATTGCACTTACGTAGTCGAATATCTTTGTGTAATCTGCAACTTGTATATTTTCTTGTTTGAAGTATTGACCCATTTCTACGGTCATTTTTTTTGGATCGATAAAGATGACAGTCTCTTTTTTAGAGATATAAGCAAAGCAAACAGCTACCGGATTGCATTTAACATCATTTCCTCTGATATTGAACAGCCATGCAATGGTATCGAGCGATGCCACTAGAAGAGAGTCTGCTCCCTGTTTCTCTATCGCTGCACAAACTTGAGCTATCTTTTTAGAAGCCTCGAGTCCGCTGTATATTACAGGAAGTTCAAAAATAGGATTTGTGGGAATATGAGGTCTGTCTTTCCAAATATCAGCAAAAGGATCGTAATCTGTAATCAGATGCAATCCGTTCATTGTTAGCTTCACATTGAGTTGAAAAGCTTCGCTTGCTGCATACACATTTCCATCGATACCAACATTGTTACCTTCCGAAAGTTCTGACACGACCCATTCTTCAATAGTAGGAGTAGTTGATAAACCCTCTTTGAATAGATCAATACCGGTATTCTCCAACTGTTTAGCTGCTTGAAGAAAGTATCGAGAGTCAGTCCATAAACCGGCTTTATCCCGTGTAACAACCACAGTACCTGCCGAACCAGTAAATCCGCTGATCCATTCTCTCGAAGCCCAATGTGCCGCAGGGTACTCACTCAGGTGAGGATCGGTACTTGGAATGATATACGCATGCAATTGCTTTTCTTCTAGAAAATTTCTCAGAGCAGCTAAGTAGTGCTGTATTGGGTTTGCCATAATTTAATGAGTAAATAAGTAAATGAACTGATTTGCTAATTATACTAATTTGCCAATGTGCAAATATGAGAATGTGCAAATGAATTACAATTGACACATTCGCATATTTGCAAATTGGTAAATTTATTTAGCTTTTCATTCTACAAGAACCGGTAAAGCGGGCTCCCGGTTCTATCTCTATAATTTGTGTGGTTATATCTCCGATGAGGTTTGCTGTAACTCTAAGGATAACAGTATCTTCGCACATTATATTGCCTGTTACTTTACCTAATAAATCAAGTGTTTGACATTCAACATCCCCCGAAACATGTCCATTGTTACCAATGATAATTTTTCCACGGCTTATGATATTGCCCTCAATAACTCCATCAATACGAATATCATCTTGTGTTACAAGGTTTCCGGTAAGGACGGTTCCTCCTGACAATACATTATGTATGCCACTTGGGGCTGGTGAAGCTTCTTTACGATTTAGCATATTTAACATTATGAGTAAATTAATTGTTCTTTTAAGTTTACAAGTCTCCGGTAAACAAGTTCACAAGTTTGTATACTTTGTTTACTTGCAACCTGTTAACTTTAAATAAAACATCCGATAGCTTAATAAAACTTATCAAGGTAGCAAATGTAAAAAAAAAACTTAGCTTTGCACCCCTATTTTTGTACTAATATTATTAGGGTATGGAAACTTACATATTACTCGAAAATGTTGAGATGTATGCCAATCACGGAGTCTTTGCTCAAGAGGCACTTGTTGGAAATATCTTTATGATTAATTTGAAACTAAAGGTCGATTTCGAAGATGCTTCTAAATCAGATGATTTGAATGAAACGATTAGCTATGCTTCGGTTTTCGATTTAGTAAAAAAAGAAATGTCTATCCCCTCTAAGTTGCTCGAACATGTTGCCGGGCGCATTGTAAGAGGCTTAAAAAGCGAGTTCCCTAAAATTGAACAGATAGAATTGAAAATTTCTAAACGGAATCCTCCTGTTGGGGGACAAGTTGAGTATGCCAGTGTAATGATTATTGATTAGAGGTCTATGAGAAAACTAAAAATAACCGAACTGAATCGGATTTCAGCGGATGAATTTAAAGAGACTCCCAAAATACCGTTAGTGGTTGTATTAGATAATATTAGAAGCTTAAATAATATAGGCTCTGTATTCAGAACCTCAGATGCTTTTTTGGTTGAAGCAATCTATCTGTGCGGAATAACTGCTACGCCTCCCAACCCTGAAATTCATAAGACTGCACTTGGTGCAGAACATTCGGTTGAATGGAAGTATTTTGAAGATACGGTAAATGCTGTTGAAGCCTTGAAAGAAAACGGGTATACTGTTTACGCTATCGAGCAGGTCGAAAACAGTACTATGTTGGATAATCTGCAATTAGAGGGAACTAAGAAATATGCCATCGTAATGGGCAACGAAGTAAAAGGCGTGCAGCAAACGGTTGTGGATGCTTGCGACGGTTGTATCGAGATCCCTCAATATGGAACCAAACATTCGCTAAATGTATCGGTAACTACGGGAATTGTTATTTGGGATTTTTTTAAGTTGTTACAGAGATAATTAAGAAGAGTTTTAAGTGTATCCAGCAGAATATCTATACTCTATTAACCTGAGTTCGATTAATATTTAGGGGGTAAAAGGGGCAAAATAAGGCGAAAAATCATTATATTTAAAGTGTTGAATTTTAATATTATAACAAATAATCCGTCTTATGATTTGCTTTGATAAAGTTACTGAAATCTATTCAATAGTTGATGAATTCTGTAAAAATTTTCAATCCTGTACCTCTTCTTTCCTTCTAGGCAATAAATCTAAGCGTCCGCCAAGAATGAGTAGCTCAGAGGTTATTACCATCACCTTATTGTTCCATTTAAGTGGTTTTCGAACCTTTAAACACTTCTATATCTTCTA
>JAVBJR010001076.1:0-3549 GCA_031546965.1 Dysgonomonas sp. | reverse complement strand
ACGTTAAATAATTTTTTGATCGCAAAACGTCCGGTAACATAAAAGAACCGCGACATGAAAAGACGTATTTCTAGCTACTTTTGGTTAACTTTCGTTAATTAGTTTTGTTTTGGTAACTGTATCATGTCTTAACTCCCGTGACAGGTGCATTATAAGATACTAATTAACGAAAGTTAATCAAAAGTAGCTAGAAATACGTCTTTTCATGTCGCGGTTCTTTTATGTTACCGGACGTTTTGCGATCAAAAAATTATTTAACGTATAAAACAGGTTTTGACGCGTTTTATGGCCAAACTCACGTTTATGGGCAAACTCACGGTAACATATACATTGTGCGTGACATTTGAAATAATGGTCCACTATAAAATGTTAGTTGTTGAAGGACGCAGAGTAAGGGGGTGACTTGATCCCAGTTTTTCAACTTCATTAAAAATAGTAATTACAGTCGAGACCAGTATTTATCCGGTTGACTGGGGGATAGTTACACGGGACAAATGTAGTGATACAAAAGAAAAGTATTATGAAATTGTGAAAAAGAGCGCAGCCACATCAGCCGAACCATCAATTAATTATGTATATCAATTGAAGCTTAATTTATGAAGGAGGCATTAAAATGCAAAACCCTGTACATCAGATCCATAAATAAATCATAGCTATTGAAACGCAAATCATCCTTGGTGTATATCACGTCTTCCTGCTTCAGATGCAAAAATCACACTGCACCAACACTCTTTCGTGCCATTCACACTGTCAATTTCGAACACATCTCCGGGCCTTTTACTGCCTATATACTATGGTGACAGTTCGCCAATAGTTCACTTCTTTCTCTTCAGCTACCTTCACTTTATGTTTTGTTTCCTCTTGATGCAGGTAAGCTGGAATGGAAATTTGCTTGCGGGACATGCAGACAATTTTGAGAAATGCTAATACCCTGAAAAGTTTTGCATTTCAAACTCTGTCCCTCTAAAGTCATTCTGAACTCAAGATGACGGTATTTCTTGCAATACTTACATCACAGTAACCCTCCCCCGAAGGAAGTAGTTCCTTGGTTTTTGACTGGATTTACTTGAAAATAAATACAGAACAATCTCCATTACTCTTACATTTGATTATATACCATAGTGTGCAAATTAATTGGGACAGCATATTTTTCTCAGTATTTCCTCGATCCTTAATATTCAACTCGTATTGAAACAGGTGAAATGGCAATTCCCCTGACTTAAATCCCATCGAAAATTTGTGGGGGATAATGAAAAGAAAGCTACAGAAAATTTACTGTTTGACAAAAATTATTAGATTATGCTTAAATGGTATATGGTTTAATGATCCAAAAATCCAGTAACTTTGCCCCAAACGGGTATATTTCATGCCAAAGTATGTGAAAAGTGTTAGCGAAACAAAAGGAGGCCATATTATGTATTGAATAGAGACTGTGATTTTTAATCTATAAATAAATATGTTTTAAATGGAAACATGAGTGTCCTAATTAATTTGTTACACTACTGTATATTGAAAAAATTGCCAGTGCTTAGAGATCACACAAACACGCATTTGTAAGATTTTGTCAAAAAGCAAAAGTAACAGGCAAAAAATAGTGAAACGGCACTTTTGCCTTTGGATTTGTACAAACAAACTTTATCCTTTCACGTCTGTGAGAAGGCGTTTTTGGTGACGAAATAGCTTCAACTTCAGTTGAGAATGATGGTATTTCTCCAACCACAACTAATTGGTTTTTGGCTCAATTTTGTTCTGTTATTACTCTTTAATACCCTACTGTACCTTCAACTATACTTCGTTTCTCTTGTTCCTTTCTCATTTGATTTGTCCTATTTTGAGAAACAATCAATGTATACCATATAATCCAGATTCATCCTCTGTTTATAAAGAGGAATGCACTCGCAAGTGTCTGCATTCCAGCTGAATTGCGTAAGTATCACAATCTCTTTGCTGTGCCATATCTGCATGATCTTGATCGATAACTTCATATATCTGATTTGAAACCTATAAGAAACATGCATTGGATCCTATGGGGAAACTTTTCCTGCAGGATCTTGTTAGATGACTTCCTATAGGATTGGAAACTTGTAGGACAAATTCTTAGGATCT
This sequence comes from Dysgonomonas sp., assembly GCA_031546965.1. Classification (GTDB taxonomy): domain Bacteria; phylum Bacteroidota; class Bacteroidia; order Bacteroidales; family Dysgonomonadaceae; genus Dysgonomonas_A. Next base: position 1,443 of record JAVBJR010001076.1, on the reverse strand, counting down.
TATGGGGACACGAATTCCTATAGGATCCCATGCTCTATTTTTGTGGGGAATTTCAAATTCAACTCAAACACACCCATCCTCTACTATACATCCACATGTCTGTTTGAATTATTCTTGCATTACCTTCTACAGTTTCAAGTCTTAATATTTCATACATATACAGGGTGAATACAGTCAGGAAACATTTTTGATATCTTTTGAATTGTACTGGATAGGGGGATTGGTGATGTGGTGGTTGAATAAGATTTAACATAGTATGAACGAATGGTGCATTATAAATTTTTGTATGACCTTTCCTTCAAGGTAATTGGCGTTCTAACTTTTCAACCGTTCAAGATAGAACACAACTTCGAATTATAGGCACTGGAAGAGCTCATCCTATTTAGCTAGAACAATTATTTTCAGAAAAGTTTGGTGCATTTATAAACCGTATAGAGAAAGTTTAGAAATGATCAATGTGCTCTGCAGTGAAGCGATGCCTCATTTAATAAGGGTTATAAGATGTGGATTGCTTGGCATAAATGAAAATAAACCTGCGTGATGTAGTAGCATCCTGTGAAATACATGCTATATGTGACCTGTCATCAATGTCATGCACAATGTAAAATGGATAATTTCATTTTGATGATATAGCACATTATAACCCACATAAAAATTTACTATAAGATCTTATAAAAAATTTCTATAGGAAAAGTTTATAGGATTTTGGAAATAATACTTATAACTTTTCCTTATAAGATCATAATCTTATATAGGTCATGTCCTTATAAGATCCTATAACATCTTATGGGATTTGCCTTATAAGATCCTATAACATCTTATAGAATTTGCCTTATAAGATCCTATAACATCTTATAGAATTTGCCTTATAAGATGGTATAAGATCTTATAGAACTTGTCTCATAAGAAATAGGATCCTAATTCTTGTAAGATAAATCATAAGTTTCTTAAACTAATTTTTTTATAATTGTAATTTGACTACACCATTTTTATTAGTGGTTACGCAATTATAAATAATTACGTAACACTAGTGGTGTGCGATACATCGATACCACATCGATGTATCGATACTTTTTGCGACCGATACTTGAAGGTATCGATACTTTTAAAGTATCGATACATCAATGTTTTTCGTTTTGTAAGGTTTCTTGTCATTAAACCGTTGATATATAGGAAACGCTATCGATCCTCGATACTTCAGTTAGTGCACACCACTAACTCAGACCAGTCTACATTGCGTCCACCAAGTCCTGCAACCTTCTCATGCCAACAGGTACTCAGACCAGTCCTGTCTACAGTACGTCCTCCAAGTCCTGCAACCTTCTCCTGGCAACAGGTAATCAGACCAGTCCTGTCTACAGTGCGTCCTCCAAGTCCTGCAACCTTCTCCTGCCAACAAATTTTGCCACCAGAACTCACCCCACTTGTCCAATCAAGATCTGG
>JAVBJR010000730.1:0-13127 GCA_031546965.1 Dysgonomonas sp. | reverse complement strand
ACCCTCACAAAAAATTTTAAAGCTGCTGCAGGTCTGCAGTTAAAGCTGCTACGGTTCCACTTACAGCCTTTGTTCATCCAAGCAGCATACCTGTTGCAGTCATATTGCATAAAATGTGTTGGATACTGCACATCGCAGCCATGTGGCATGCATGCCTGTGAGTTGCATGCCTTCCCTCCTTTCCTAACAAGGTTTGAAAATATTTCGCCCATTTCTCCCCTGTTCTACCATGTTCCTCTTGCTCTTTATTCTGTTTCCCTGTGCTATTTACAAATTTCCAATTTAGCTAATTTATAAAAAGGGGAATTAATTGCCGCTATAATAGGTCTTAAACACATCTGAGGTTTATGTATTTTTGGAGACCATATAACTGAGGTAGATGTGGGTTAGGTAACATCATACTGGGACGTATCAATTCATTAGGGAAGAAAGCCACATTTTGTTGTAAAATGAGTTGTAAGCGTTGTTGCAGCTTATTAATTAAAGTCTGTTCAGAAATACTATCAAAATAATATCAGGAGAATCTAAAGCCTCCACACCTTTTTGAATATTAGTTTTACGATTCAAAATTGTATGACCACCCTTATCAGCTTTTAATACCACCACTTCCTTTTCTCTTAATTCTCGTTTACAAGCTTTCAACGCATGTTTAGGAAAAGGAGTACTAAAGTCAGGAATGAAGCTAACTTTGCCATGTTTTCTAGCAAGGGCTTTTAAAGCATTTAATGCCTGAGAACTAACAATCTTTCTACTATCCATATCCAAAGAAAATTGACGCAACTTTGTCTCTAACTGTATAACTTCATCTGTAATGGAACAAGGATTACTGTGATTAAAGGAAAGTCCTTTCTCTAATATCGACAAAGTTGAAGTAGATATAGATTTAGAACTTAAATTAATAGTAAAAGGTTTTTCTTTTTTTACATTAAAGGTTTCAAGGTTTTAGGTTTTGTGTGATTTAAAACCGTAATTTACAAAGTTAAGTAGAATTAAGGTGCTGGCGCAAAGGCAAATTGTAACGAACATGCCTGCCATAAACGAAAACCTTCGCGATCAAGTTGTTCTTGAATGGCAAATTTGTTTCGAATTTCTTGAATAAGCCAAACACGTTTCCCTTGCGGCAGACCTTTTAAAGCTGCAGAAGTCTGCCTTTTAGTTGTCAAATGAATAAATTTAGGAATCAACTGATAAATTTTACAAGCTGATAAAAATTCAATATGAGACCTATTACAAATTCGTTTTAGACTATTATTCTTAAGTGCCCTCAACATTGGATGCATGACAACTAAATAAGATTAAAGCGGGTGTGAGCCTATAATGAAGTAAGAGAAATAAATCTAAAAGATCCTAACTCGTAAATTATTCAAAAGGGACTGGTTTCGGCTGAAATACAAGCCATCCTCAGCCCTAGAATAACAGACAAACAGTCACATAACAAGTCTGAATTACAATAAATTATTATAATTCTAACATTGGATAATTACCATACGGGAACCGGTTCCAGAATAAGTATAACGAAAGAACCGGCTAAACCACACCTTATTTCTACATAAAGAATCAAAAGGAGGAAAAGCTGGGAAAAACAATTAAAAATTAAAAAGAAAGGCAACAAACGGGTGTTTAAATCTTATGACATTACCAATAAGCAATCCCACATAAGCTTTACACCAAAAATGTGCTTGTTTACCTTCACTAGTTTGTAAAAGGTTAAACAAAAATAAAAAAAATTAACTATTAGACAGTATTGCATTTTCATCAGTATCAAAATTAATTTCAACTAGTTTACCCGGTTTCCAATGTTGAACAATTATGCGACCGTTTTACGGAAATTGCAAAGTACAAGATGTATGGCATCAGGCCGGGAGAAACCTACAATTGAAATACAACTGAATATTAACATTTGAACCTCAAAAAACAATAAGTATTAAATACCAATAAACGAGGGTAAAGTTGAAGGAAAAACTCTCTGATGCCATCAATGCAATCAAGAGACTGTCCGCATTGGACGCTTGTCAAGAAGTGGCTATTTACAGATTGTATCCTTGGTCGTATCATTAAATTATTTTGAGGAAAACGTTGACCCGAGCGTCGTTGTTCAAAGGAATCAGAGTGACGCAAGTTGGAGCGTCGTTTTGATTCCTCACCATTAAATTCCGATATAGATGATAACTTGAAGTTAGAAATATTGGACGTAAAGTAGAGCGCCTTAATGTATCAAACGAATGCTGTTCCGAACTCTCTACATTAAAACATCGTAGCCTGGTATTACAATTAACCAAATTATCTGAATTTTCACACAAAAAATGGAAAAAGCGAATTTGGGTGAGCAAATATTGTCCCAGTTGACATTCCCTCGTGAATTCTAGAGGTCTCGGAATCATCCTTGGAATGTTGTAATTCTGTGTCCGAACTTATGGCATCCACTTCCATCGATCACATCGAACGACTTTCAGTATGCATGGTTTGGCAAGTAATTTCTGTTATATGTTCATGGAGTAGATCGGTTTTCAGAACCACATTTGTATCTTCCCAGATGTCTTCTATACACTGTGCACTACTGACATCAATCCATCTTTCCACCATATTCGGATCACCCTCCAAAGACTCAATCAAGCTGATCCAGCATAAACTGTAAATTTTCATCGGTCTCATTTAGAGGGAGTTGCGCTTTTTCATTGGTATTAGTCAGTAGCTCCGTCAGAATGTCATATTGTCGTGTGTCAGAATCAGCAGTCAAGGTAAAATATTCTTCATCCACTAAGGCTGTAGTCCAGGCATCCAGCAGGGAAACTGGAGTACTAGTGAGGGTTGAAGGTGTGAATTTGGGAATAGAAAAGGATTGCTGTGGGCTATGATAATTCTGTTATGGAAAACGAATTGAAATCCTCATAAAAAATAAATGCATCATTTAGCTTCAAAAAAGTCACTATATCCGAAGAGTTAAATTGTTTTTTCCCTCATTTTCCCTTTCCTAATTAAACAACATGGACTCTAGCTTTATATCAGTCGATTGATCCTTGAGAAAGGCATCATTTAAAACATGAAATTGAGCAATATCCGAAGAGCACTTCAAAGACGAATCACAACACTCAGAAGTAATTAATTGTACAGAATTTAAGGAAGTAGAAATAACTGAATTAAAAGGTGTTAATTGTGAAGACGGGTCTGATTCTAATACAACTAAAGAAGAGAAATGGAAATTATTCATACAAGTATTAGTTGGAAAAATTACTGGAGGGGTATCAACCAATGCAGTTGGATTCCAAAATGAGGTCCCAAAACCGAGTTAATTAGACTGTCTTTATTTTGTAAACTATTAAGTATGGTCCATGATGCATAAATGTTTAACAGGGAAGGATGATTTTTAATTTTTAAAATTTTTAAATTAAACTTTTGAGGGTCATGAGTATAATATAAAAGATCCTCACAAAATTTAGATTTTTGGGGGTAATGCAAATGTTCGCATAAACGAATTTGAAAAGTTTTACGAGTTTGCCCCAAATAAATTCCATCACAGTTACCTCAACTCAATTTATAAACTCCCGATTGTTCCATTTTAATATATTATGTTTAATAGAAGGAAGACATTTGCGTGTAGTACTGTATTGGCATTTCGGAAGGCATTACGTATGCCAAAAGGAGCTAACTGCCGAACCAAATTCCAATGGAAAAGAGAAAAATATAGCGTGAACCTACCAATAAAAGTACGATCATTATAAAACGAAGCAAGTTTAAATAAAGCAACTTTCCTTTGATTTAAAAAAAAATGCATCTACTATATGTGTCGGCAAGGAATTACGCACACAAGCCTACGTTGAATTATACAAAATTGTAATAAAAACTTTGAGAGTTTTTCTTCCTTTTGCAGCAAACCGCATGTTTTTTGGCCTTCTTGTTCATGAGACAGAATTTTGATTTCAGGGAGTTATTTTGTGGACACCCTGTATATGTTCATTCTAATGACAGTGAGCTTGAGTATATAATGTAAAATTTTCCTACATTCTTGACTGCACTGCTTTAAGCCACAAATACACATAACTTGGTGGGAGAAGTATTGCATACACTCTTAAATTGGTAGTAATTATATGTGAGCTGTATAAGAGAGCCTTTATTTAGAGAGAGCGGCTAAGTGCCAAATCGCCGCCATTTTTATTACAAGCTTTTTATTAACTTCACTTCTGTCAGTTTGTCAGCCTCAACACCTCTCATTGGCTCATTCACAGATATACCCACCGTCATTCGTTACCTCTTCATAGTAATTTTGGAACCTGATGGGGGCGGAGAAGAGAGCGAGAGAGTTGGGGAAGGGTCCTTTTATCTTGTGGGCCCTTTTGTGGAAACTTGTTGGAGCCGGAATGTTAGGGTTACCGAGGTTGGTGACTCCAGATCCGGCTTCTTGGTATGCTGTGGGGGGGAGGTTGCTGATACGACCCACCGTAGAAGACTGGGCTCCTGGTCAGTCCAAAGCGATAAGACGTTGCGGAGGGTGACTTGGACAGGTGGATCTTCGTGGGCAGCCCATCATGAGGATGTTCGACGCGTGGCGAGAGTGGCGCCTCGATATCGGCGAAGGCGTTTGGTGTGGATATGGGTACAGAGGTGTCGTCTGTGTTTGCGGTATCCATGATGTGTGGGGTGCCGGAGGCGGAGGCCAGTGGTAAGGTTTGGATGGGTCCAGCGTCCCATGAGGGGAGGAGGTGTGTAGGGCGTTCGACAAACGGTTTGGTCTGCGCAGAGTGGACTTTCCTGGTGATGGTGTTGCCGTCGTTGTCAACGCGTGATACGGTTAAGATGGCATCGCGGTGTATGTCCAGAACGGTGTATACGTGAGTCTCGTATTGTGGGCTGAGTTTGTTGGACTTGTGGTGGTTGAGCACCAAGACGAGAGATCCGATGTGATATGTGTGCGGAGTGCAGTGGCAGTCAGCATGCGCTTTCTGTGCGCCGAGGTGTGACTGGAAGGATTGAGTGGCAATCGCACGGGAACGGGTTAGGGTGTTGATGTCGGCGTCGCGAGATGTAGTGGCGGATGTGGTGCCCAGCAATACTTCGCCGTCCAGCCGGGGATAGAACCCATGAAGCAGCAAGAATGGTGAGAATGTCGTTGATGCCTGCTTGCTGCCGTTTATGGCCAGGGTGATCGTGGGAATATGAGGCGACCAGTGCGTCGTCTGGGAGTCGTGTAGTTGTTTGCGAAGGGAGTTTGTGAGGGTGTCCACTTGACGTTCGATGAGGCTGTTCGATTCTGGGAAGTATGGGGGCGAGGTCTGTTGCGTGATGCCATGGTGCGTGAAAAAGGAATGGAGTGGGATGGAGTCCAGCCTTTTGGCGTTTTCACATACAAATAGTTTCGGCAAGCCGTAAATGTCGACGACGTTGGTTTGGAGGATGTTGATGACATGTTTGGAGGAGACATCAGGCAGAGGCTTGGCAATGAGGTAGCGGGTAGTGTGGTCAACAATGATGAGGACGTGACGGTTACCCGATGATGTGACCGGGAGTTGGAAGAGTTCGAGGGAGGGGGCATCGAACGGGCGTTCGGGGATCGCACGTGGTGTGAGAAGGCCCAAGCGCTTATACTGCATCACAGGTAAAGGTAGTCGAAACGGCCCGCTTGTCGCTTCCCTTAGGATGAAAGTAGACTCGCTAAAATTCACGTGTTCTTCGGTTTAGCATCGGCGAGACTACTATTACTATAAGGGGAAGGGAACATCACCGCAACAAAGCTACAAGCGGGCCGTTTCGGCTACCTTGACCTGCGACGCAGTATAGAGGTGCGGTGGTTCAGCTGCTGGCATCTGGTGCAGCTACGTACGTACGAGCGGGTGTCGGGGGAGATGGTGGGCCAATAGTAGCGCGTTTGTATCTTAGATAAGGTACGGGAGAAGTCCATATGTCCGCTGTTGTCATGGCACATGTGGAGGACAGTAGGCTGTAGGGATTGAGGGATCACGATGCGGTCGCGATGTCCGGAAGACCCGCGGATGAGGAGGAGACCGTTGCAGAGGATATACTTTTCGGCTATGCGTCTGTCAGAGTGAGTGCCGTGTTGGTTTTTGCAGGATGCGATGAGAAGCGCACAATCAGAGTCGGCGCCCTGCGCGCGAGCGATCCGGCTGTCGGCCGCAGCAATGATGGCCATGCACAGAGCTGGTTCCGATGGAGTGCGAAACAAGGTGTCCACTGCGACGTTCGATTTCCCGGACTGGTGTTCAACGGAGAACGCGAACTCCTCAAGATCCAGGAGCCATCTGGCGAACTTCCGGTTGAGCCGTTTGCGGTCCATCAGGCACGCGGTCGTCCAGTTGTCGGTCAGTATCTTGAAGAGGAAGGGCCGTAGAGGTAGATGTGGAACTTCTCAGTGACGTCCCAATGGACTGTGAGACTCTAATTCGTTGATGTGCTGGTTGCTCCCGGCATGGGATAGGGACCTGCTGGCGTAGGAGATGACCACAGATCGCTGTCCATGGTGTTGGACGAGGACCACACCGAGTCTGGACTCGCGAAGCGTCGATGTGGACCTCAGTCGGGGCGCCAGGTCGAAAATGCCCCAGAATAGGGGGTTCGGTTAGTCGAGCGCGGAGCGTGGAGGCAGCGTCCGCGGCAGCTTCAGTCTACACAAAAGGCGATGTGTTAATGGCATTGTGGATAGTGCGTGCGATGGCAGCAACTCCCTGGATGAAGCATCTGTAGTGGGAGGCAAAGGCCACAAAGGAGAGCGCAGATGCCTGGTCCGGAAATTTATTGTAACGGTGGACGGCGGAAGTGCGTTCTGGATCCGGGAGGCGGCCGGTGTAAGTGTATGGCATACCCTAGGAACAGTAGTCGCCGGACAAACAGCTTGCATTTGGATAGGGAGTTGCGGAGACCTGTGCGAGCGAGACGATCACGTGCATCAGCTAATACATGTCGATGAGGGCGTCGACCCCGGCCACTGCTTGGGCAACATCGTCCATGTAGGTCTGTGTTCCCGCTGCGCCGTGGAAGGCCTGGTTCATTATGCGCTGCATTACAGCCGGACCAGTGGACAGGCCGAATGGCATGCGGAGGAACTTGTACAGCCCATCCTGGGTGACGAAGGTGGTCTAGTGGATGTCGTCGGGATGTATGGGGACTGTCATGAAGGCCATTTTGACGTACATGAGGCTGAAGAATTCAGCCATGTCCACAACAAGGCCGTCAAGGACGTCATCGATATGGGGCGTGGGGCAGTTCTCCCGTACAGTCTTCTTGTTTAGTTCAATGTAGTTCACGGTGAGGCGACGGGGTGTGGACGGCCTTTCTGGCTGATCGACGATGACGACTGGAGAGGCATATTCGGAAGTGGATGGGCGGGCGATCCCCAGGCGGATCCACTCAGCGACCTGTGCGCCAATTAACTGCCAGCTTCCCTGGGAGTATCGGTACAGACGACATCGGATGGGGATGCTATCGGTAATTCGGATGGTGTGTTGGACATCATGGCGATGTCCAATTAAATTGGAGGTGGTGGAAAACGCGTCTGTATGTTTGTGCACCAGTGTGCGGAAGTGCAGGCGTTGTCCTGACGAGACGTGCGGGTCCATCGAAGTGATGCGTGTCTGGAGAGTGTTGGCAAGGTCTGCAGGGATAGGGGTAGTGTCCCGAACACCATGCAGGCGGTAATGAGTGTGGTGTCCGGAGACGGTGAGTGAGCGGGCACGGCAGCGGTGTCCGAGCGGTGTTGTGTGAGTTCGACGTCACAATTAGGAGCCATGGTAACATACACATTGAGGACCCTGCGCCAGTCGGCACTAAGGATCACTGGGATGGACGAGCGTTGATGATGGCCACCTGACCGAGGGTGATGTCGTAGACACCAACGGTGATGGACAGGTCAGTCTGGCCGACCGGGTGGCACTGCTGTTCGATCAGCGCCAGAGGGCCGCCATAGTGTCGTTCCTTGGAGACGCCAGGTGGTAGGTGACGGTGGTCCAGGATGGAGTTCTCTGCACTGCCGTCAATGAGGGCTTCGACGGCAATGTTGTCGAAGATGGTCGCCTTAACTACCGGAAGACCGCGGTAGGACATAGAGCCACTAGAAGAGCGGCTTGACCGGACGGAGGTGTAGGGGTGGGCGCCAGACACTTACGAGAGGAATGGCCAGTTTTCTGACAGAGCTGGCATGGGATGCTGCATTGCCACACCAGATGTTCCGTCGATTTGCAGCGAGGACACGGGCCTTAGGATAGAGGCGGCTGAGAGTCGAGACCGTCGGCGTCAGTGGGAATGGCGGTCGGTAGAGTCTGCTGTGTCGCCTGTTGTGGGTGTTGTGGAGGGCCACAAGGGTTGGCCCTGGGCCCAGGAGACGGGCGCAGATGTGGCGCCGTGGCAGAGCGCTCGGCCGTAGCACGAGGTCGAGGCGTGGTGGTGTTGTCCGCAGATGCCTGGGTGGTGTGACGAGACAGACTGTGGACGTCCATAAGTTGAAGGCGACACATGAGGTCATCGATGTCGGTGATGGAAAGCTGCAGCAATATTGTTTTGGTGTGGTAATCGGAGATGCCGGACAACACATGGTAGAGTTTATCGGCGATGTTGATGGTCGTGCCAGGTGGAGGGCGTGCGAGAAGTTTCAGTTTGCAACTGGCGTAGGTGGTCAGTGTTTCGTCTGGAAGCTGGGAGTGCTTGCCAACCTTCTCATGCCACTGGCGTGCGGTGATGGGTCGGTCAAAGCGGCGGTTGAAGGCAGCGATCCATTCCTCCCAAGTGGTCGCCTCGCGTCCTTCGTAGCTATGCCACAGCTGCGCGTCGCCCGTGAGTCGGGATGGCGCGACGCGGAGCTTGGTGTCCTTGGACCATCCAGATTGACGTGCCACGCAGCGGACGCTATCGAGGAAAACGTGCACAGAGCTGGTGGATGCGCCGTCATATTTGAGGATGGTGTTGGACAGGTCTGGCGTGGTGTGCACCGTGATCGCCTGGGGTGGTAGGGCGGCGACGGTGGTGCACGTGGGAGGGTCCCGAGGAGGCGTGGCCGGAAGTTGTTGGAATGCAGCACGTACGTCGGCCATGTCCTGGTTGTGTGACACCAGGGGAGAGGCAAGGGAGGCCGCATCATTGTCGGTGGTTTCGATACCGCGACGTACCACCTCCTTGCGCTGGGCCTTGACCGTAAACTTCTGTAGCTGTGCTAGAACAGTGCAATGTTCGAGGAAGAACAGGTAGTGGTCGGACATGGTGGACATGGCTTTGGCGGGCGTCGTGTAATCTAAAGGCCTGGTGCGGACAAGTGGCGCGTAGGAAGGCGGGTGATTGCAGGTGGCAATATGACAGCGCGGATGCGGCGATTGAACGGTGGCGTCATGTTGGCGGCGTCACGTAGGCGGCGTCACGTTGGCGGCGTCACGTAGGCGGCGTCACGTTGGCGGCGTCACAGCGCCTGGGGAAACAGGACACGGCACTCGCGTTAAGGTTTATTCTACTCTGCCCTTTTGGGCAGGTTAGGAAACGCCATGTTATAAGTTTGTGGCACTTTAATTCCAATCCACCGGAGGGCGCTCTGAACAGAGTTGGGAGAAACGGGAAAATGGAACACCACTGGAATTGCATGAAATCAATCATTCGCAGGTGCAGAATAACGAATCTTGCAGAGCAACGTATTGCGGCGCAATATTTTCCATGGCCTTAACCCTGAAATCTTGCGTGGCGATTTCTCTAATGCAAAATAGTTGCACACCTCGTCGAGCGTGAATTTTGAGATATATTTGCTAAAATACGGACAATTTGAAGCTGGAAGAACAAAAACTAAGTTGGATTGCGATTAATTTTCCATGGATTAGTCATTTTTGACGCGATCTGCGAGAATACGGTGCAAAAGAAAATTCGAAACGGGGGAAGTTTCAACTAGTAGTACCAAAAGTACTACAACCGCGCAAAACTGGCAACAGCGTTTCTCCCGACTCTGTTTACAGCGCCCTCGGTGGATTGGAATTAAAGTGCTACAAACTCGCCCATAGGAAACACATTTCGTTTCCTAACCTGCTGTAGAAATAACCTTACTCGCGTGGAGTTAGGCGATAGTGCGACGGGCGAGTCCAGTGGGCGAAGCGCTGTAGGTGACGAGAGTAAACGGCCAAAGGGCGAAGCGTCGTTGTAGACGTAGTGCACACGTCCGGAGGTAAAACGTCGTGGAAGCGATCGTGGTAGCGATCGTCGTGGAAGCGACGGACGGCGGCGGCCACGTGAAAGGAAGGAACAGAAGCGAAGGAAGCAATTTACTGGAGATCCGAAGTGGCGCGGAGTGGAGACGGGCGGGCGGGCGGGATGGAGCCATGGTTCGAGAGGTTAAGATATTGTCGACTGCGCCATTTGAGCGTCGACCGTGCGGAATCGACGCGGAACGGAGGAATCGCGAGTATTACCGAATAAGGATGCTCGTGGTTTGAAATGACGGTTATCTGTTTAATAACTGTTCAATAGCTTACAATTACATACATCGTGGATGAGACTGCGTACGACTTGATGCGAGCGTGAAGGATCCGAGAGAAGAGAGTGAGACAGTTGGGGAAGGGTCCTTTTATCTTGTGGGCCCTTTTGTGGAAACTTGTTGGAGCCAGAATGTCTGGGTCACGGGTCACCGAGGTTGGTGACTCCAGATCCGGCTTCTTGGTATGCTGTGGGGGGGGGGGGAGGTTGCTGACAAATACTATATGTTAATTCCTCATGAATGATTCTCTACCAGCTGCTTTTTGTAGCGTTTTCCTTGTGTAATTTCTGACCAATCGCAATGGTCTTAAACATTTGGCCAGGCAAAAAATTCTGATACTGTGTAACAACCCTGGCGAGTTGTGTACAAGTAACTTCCGAAAAAAGTCACACACAAGCAGATCTAAAGTGACAATACGTAGTTTAATCGGTGAAAATCAATTCCCAATCAAAACACCTGTATAGGTCACCGACCTGTGCAGTCCACTCCGCAATTTAGGTAAGCCCTTTGTAAATTACCAACCCAATTAACAGGGTGGAGAACGATAAGTTGACACTTTTGCCACCTGTGGAAACCCACCGGTGGTATTAGCAAAAGTGACCCCGAGACAAGTGTGCCATCGGTTTTTATGGATGTGTAAAACATCCACAATTGGTCAAAATTGCCACCAGTGCCCGATGATAACGTGGTTGCCATGCGAGTATGGTTCGCTGGCCCACATCTTCGTCGGGTGGATCTTCCTAGGTGCGCACGTGAGCAAAAAGGGGGTTGCTAGGCAACAGAGTTTTTTACCCTTTTTCTGTCTGCTCGAGTGATTTATGGCACATTTTAAGTGCTCTTAAGTGGTTTTTAGGGGGAGGTTTTGGGTGCCTGTAACAGGGCCGTTACAACTGATTATTAATGCTTCTAGCACATTGACATTCTGCCACCGAGATCCTGCATCCTACATCGGCCCGCATCCTATAGTCGGTTAGGTTAGGTTATGTTTGGTTAGGTTAGGTTATTTTAGGTTAGGTTAGGTTAGGTTTATAAACGGAACGGAGGGTCGTTTTAACTGTTGAGCCGTGTCTGCCAAGCACCGTGCAGGATGCGGGACGACGTAGGATGCGGGATCTCGGTGGCAGAATGTAAATACGCTTCTCCTCACTATTAAATTGCACCAATCCAATGACATTGTTGCCAAAGACAAGCATGAACTTACCGTTATATATGATGTATGAAAGTTTAGGTCTGCAAAAATCGCTTTTGGTGAATTTCGACGACAATTGGTCGACTTCAGCATTGGTCTTAAACTTATGGCCACCATTGTATGTATGTGTATATATGTCACCGTCTGTGCCGAAGCGGACGCCGAGTCGATGCGGATCGTTTTTAACTACCGATTCCAACCATTTATGTGAATGAAATCAATGAATTAATATAGTTAAGTTAGTTTTTGTTAGTTTAGGTTAGGTTAGGTTAGGTTAAACAACGGTTCAAAACCGATCCGCATCGACTCGGCGTCCGCTTCAGCTCAGACGGTAACATATACTGTGCGTTTCAAGAAAATTTGCGGTCGAGAGGGCCCCTCCCCCGACCGTGACTACTGGTTTTTGGGGGGTTTGGGTATATTTGAGGTTTGCATGATGTTGCATGTTCACCTTTACCCAGTGACGTCATGATTCGGAATGCAGCTGCAAGCTTCAAATATCCAAACCCCCTAAAAAGCAGTAGACGCGGTCGTGGGAGGGGCCCTCCCGACCGCAATCTTTCTTGAAACGCACAGTATACAGTTGACTTCACTTTTAACGAAGAAGAAAATGCAAGCCAATCAGTTCGATATGAGCGGCGTTCGTTTTAAGCACACTTGAGAAAAATATGTTTCCTTCATTATTTTTGCACTAGGCTGTTTAGATGACAATAGACAAACATATTTCCATAACCTCCCTCAAATAAAAGTCTACATCTTTAACTTCAGAACTGGACAATTATTTTAAACATCTGAACACAATTTCTCTTTAAAGTGACACCATCCCAGGTAGCGCAAACCCGTGTATTTCACGTGAAAAAGACGAGATAATTGATACCATTATTTGTTCCTTTCACGTTTCCTATACACGTGTTTATCCCGCAAAAATGTTTGCTTTGGCACGTAATTTATCCCAAAACTCCTTGTTTAATTGGTGGAATAGACGTGTGTAACACGTAAAAATTCGTTTCATCTACGAGTTTAACACATCAAACTCGTTTCTAACATGGTTCCTTGAGCACCAGAACGACACGAGATAGGCACAGGTTCAAAACGTAACTTGTGAGGATGATTTGACGTATTTTAAACGTAAATATACGTGTATTGCAGGTGTTATTTACGTTTATTTTGTAAGTCATTAAACATGTGATTTACGTTTATTCTGCAGTTCATTCCACATGTATTTCTGGTTTAAAGGAGAACTGTCAGGGTATTTTTCGTTATTTTTGATTTCAAAGACAATAAGGTCGTTAAATTGATCGAATATCGAAGAACAGTCAGGCAGGTTGTGAATTTTTTCGGCTGCAGGGGTGTTGAGCAATTGCTATTCAAAGAAATCGGCTAAACGACAGCATACGCCCTCCTATTGGTCTACATCGTCGATTGACTCATCGTCGATTGACTCATCGTCGAACCACGCCCCTGCCGGGTACGTACGTAATCCGTCTGTTT
>JAVBJR010000433.1:0-3878 GCA_031546965.1 Dysgonomonas sp. | reverse complement strand
TAATCTGCGGCCCATATTTCCATACCCTGTATAATGTACTATGTAACAAAATTTAATATACCAAACACAGAATAATGTTTTTTTGCCAGCATTATAACTTTTAAGCGAAGTGCAGCAAAAGCTGCTACCAAGGTGTGTAATTTTTGAAAATGGCAAACCTGCCAGAACGAAAATTAATCTGTACGAAAATGCCCTCAATAAACAAAGTACGAAATTTAGTAGGTACGAAAAAACGTAGTTTTACAGTAGTATGGGGTATTACAAAACCGTGTCAGTTCACCTTTAATTGACCCCTTTCAATGGGCGTATCCTATGCAGTGTTGTGGATAATTGCGCAACCTTATTGGTAGTTGCCTAGATATCCACAACAAGGACGCCATTTTTCGTCCGACTTTCAGCCAATGACAGGGCACGTGAAATCGGTCAATTAAGTCTAATTAATCCCTCTATGTATGGAGACTTTTTTGCAAATATTTCTTAAAGGTGTTTCCAATTTGGGATTTTCCTACAGCTTTATAGTGATTTTTGTTAAAATACGAACACCGAAATGTGGGGTTAGTAGGCATTGTGTTCTTGCTTGACGATATAGTGGCCAACAAAACCACATTTTATCGGATTTTAGCATATCGCAATTCACTCTTTTTTTTCCCACCCCTTTCTATTTCTATTCTATAACACGGATGACGTCACTGCAATGACTCGAAATATCTATGGGAATGGTACGAAAAGAAAATGGCGGAGATTAGTCGTTGCACTCCAATGAATTTTTTTCGTGTGAAGATGCTGCCAACCAATGTTCTTCCACTTTAGTATACATAATTTGAGAAAGAGAAAAAAAGTGAATTATTATAATAATGTTGTATACTGGGCAGCGACAGAAGCGACACAAAAAATGAAGAAAAAATGACGGCATTCCTTAATTATAATTAGCGTCACACATGTACACGTACAACACACTTCTACCGCAATTAATATTATAATTATACACTCGAAGCAAATTTGGGATACGGATATTTAATTAAAATTTATAGAGAAAATAATATGAAACGATGACGATGAAGCCGAGAGATTTTTTGAAACGTGTTTTGAGAAAGTTTGCCGTTATAGAGAGAAAAATAATAATAATACTAATAATAATAACTGGGAAATAAATTGAGGAGAGGAACAAAAAGTCGGTCCAACTATCTTCATATAAAAATAGTAATAATTGAACGATACGGTTGTACATAATGCAATAGTACTGTAGTGGAGTTTTTTGATACCAAAACAAGAACAACAATGCATACAAATATAACGTGAAGGTCGTGTTTAACTATAATTATAATTAAGTCGACATTTGCGATGACATTTTACATTCCAACGTCAATTTTACCATCTTATTACTCATTTCAACCCTAATGATGATCGGAGAACGAAGTTTGAGTGCAATGTCTGTCGGGTTTTATTTATATAATTATATCCCTAATTATATACACTACTATACAGGAAAGTGAACAGAACAGTTGGCAATTTTTTCCCCTTATTTATTTATATCAAACGTGTTGATCGATCGATTGTCCATGCAAGGACACGCTATACTTTGACCAGGACTAGGCACTAAGCGCAGTAACCGTAGTGGGAGGAGCCCTGACAAGTAATTGGTCAATTGCGTTGAAATGCCACGTAAAATGAACCTGGCCAAGGCTGGTATAGTAAAGGCTGAGCAACTTGTCGCGTGATTGCAGTCGCGGGTACAGTTCCGTAAAGTCGGTTCTCCTTCAATGGTGTAGTGAATCCCAACACCCTGATTGGTCGAGACTGTTTGCGCCCCAAATTATTGCGCTGAAGAAATGGTTCGAATGGAAAACCAAAATTTGTATTTTGCCACATTCGACATTCACGTATTGTCACTATACTTCCCTTAAGGGTGAGGGAAACGCGGAGCCTACTTCACCGATCCGCACGTAGGTGGTGCTGCTAAACAATAATTTTCACGTTGCCCTGATCACCACTTAAAATGGGTATAAAATAAATGAAAGGTTTACCACATGCAAAATAAATTGTGGTGTACAGCTTAGTCAGGATTGGTGCAGTGTTTTGGCGGATGGCTACTCATCACTCCCATTGGCTGCGATGGGTGTTAGACCCGTCTTCCGTAGACCCTGGTTTACCTTCTTACCCTTAAGGGAAGTATATATAGCAGTTGA
The DNA here is from genome assembly GCA_031546965.1 of Dysgonomonas sp. Lineage (GTDB taxonomy): Bacteria > Bacteroidota > Bacteroidia > Bacteroidales > Dysgonomonadaceae > Dysgonomonas_A. The sequence goes on along the minus strand of JAVBJR010000433.1, from coordinate 1,692 downwards.
CACGAGAGTTGAGATTGACACGTTTAGGATGCACGCTACTCTCCCAACAAAGTCCTGTCCAGCAGCAAAAGTATAATTATTGAGCAGGGCCAATTGGTTATTAGGCAGTAAGGGCAAATGACCATTGCATAAGTAATTTGAGGCACATATGACTTACCACTAAATTTGGGCTCTGATAGCAAAAAGGGAGGGCTTAAGGTCATTGAAATGTCATACGTACATTGCTTGTAAATGATATTGAGACTCCCCAACTTGGGGCCTCTATTTTATTTAACAATATCCAACGGGGCAGTTCACAAAATACAGCACAATCTTCAGGTAGAATTAGGTAGAAGTACCAGAGAAATCGGTTCCTTTGGATCACCAGTCGACAGGAACCACAATATGTTCACATTGTTTGCCCTAACTGCCTAACATCCTGTTGGAATAGTAGATTGCATGCATCATAAACGTCCCATTCTGATGTTAAACTCTCGTGATGACCACTATAGTGCATCGATACAAACAAATCTATATTCTGGCTGGGAATTGTTGAGACCTGGCCTGGATAAATGTGACCCAAGGACAAGTATAATCCTATCAAGCCCAATTGACCTATTTCACAGCCTTTCTATTGGATGCCTGTTATCATATGTCTTGGGGAAGCTCATAGGAAGAGTGACGTCATAAAAAAGTAATGGCTGCCAACCCGGGGATTCAGTAAGGACGATTATGCATTATGACCATTCCAAAGTAGACCAAATTGCAGTGGGCTGAGTGAATAAGGTCAATTGTTCTATAAATATCAGGCCAGGTGTCAACAAAACCCGGCCACAATATAACTTGATACAAGATGCGCGTTTTCATAGGGTGCTTGCAAGTCGTGTCATGTGACGTCACTGACAGCGAATGCCCAATGGAGCAGATACGTCTACAGACATAATATTCTACCTTTTGCAGACGTGTCGTAATACAACATTTGCGTTCGTTTTAAATACGCCGTGCTTTTGCATGACTTGAACTATTACGACAGAGGATGTTATAGTTCGACCATGTAAATGTAGTAACAGTTGTGCGCTGTGCCTAACCAATCACAAACGTTGGATTCACTATGCTGTTGGAGGAAACGTACTTTACGTGTTGGCATGTTAGAATGTAGGTGGGACTTGTTGCATTTTCATCGCTGGACTTGCTTAGCGAGGCTACGTTCACATTCAGTCAAGTTTTGAGTACAACTGTTGCACGGTCAGTGATGGAAACGTAAAAAGCCCCGCCTACATTCTAACCTGCAGCCACCTACAGGGTTGTACCCGTAGTATCAATCACATGACTAGTCTCTTAGCCTTTATTATACTAGCCTTGCCATACCAAGTTTGACCTGGCATATCGTCCAGAATGATGTTTTTCCAACTTCGATATACATATACCCGTATCGGCGAATAAACAATCTGGCCACGAAAAGCGGATCCCTCGGCGCCCCGCATCCTTCTCATCCTGCGCGCTGATTGGCGGATGCGGATTAACAAATATTGAATTAATTGGGGAAGGCGGTCTGGAGGCCCTTCGGGCCTCCAGCGACCCATAGATTATATCCCCCCTTGGTGGTCACCAGCCGACTCATTTCATTCCCTTCTTGCGATGAATGTTAGGATCCCGATCTGAGATGCGGGCCGGCGTAGGAACCGGGTTTACGTGGGTAGTTTGCAATATCGC
>JAVBJR010000419.1:0-6072 GCA_031546965.1 Dysgonomonas sp. | reverse complement strand
GACCTGGCCTGGACAAAGGAGACCCAGGGATAATTGGGTCAAGCAATGGGCTTAATAGGATTAAAGGCCCCCCCCCATTTGTCCAGGTCTCCACAAAATCCAGGGGCCTATAAACAGTATTAATTGCTGGTCTAGCCCTGAAATTAAAGTTGTGGACTTTTCTTTGATGGAGATTATGCAAATATGTTTGTCTTTTGTCATCCAAAGAGTCTAGTACAAAAATAACCGAAGAAAACTTTTTTGTAAGTATGCTTATAACAAACTCCGCATATATAAAACTAAACGCGTTGCATTTTTAACTTTGTTATCAGCGGATGTATCTTAGTCTATTTCCAGCAAATAAAATGAATTATTAATTCCATGACATCAAAATATTTGTGTTTTTAAAATGCCGTAAGCCGCGTCACGATAAACTTTTAATATTTCACGATACAAACTTTCTCCAACTTCCACGGCAAACATCAGATGATGCCGACAATACTCAATAATAAATGGTATGAATATTATAAGCCGGTTAATAATACTTTTCAACCTACTTTTCGATTTGTTGCGTGCGATATCGGAAGTTTGTTTGCGAAAACAAGAGCCTTCAAGCGCAATCAATGTTTTATAACAGCCAACAGCATTACGCTGAAATTCTTGGTGTTTCGGTTGCAGTGAAAGAAAGTTTACGGCAACTTTCCCAAAAATTTTCTATTCGTGGTATGATACGTGTAATCGTAGTCTTCAACACGTAATTGCCACACATCTTTATTTTAATTTACACTATTCCGTCAAGACAAAACTGCACACTAGTACTCTAACATCCATCCAGCTATTGTTTCACGACAACGTGTTCGCTTGCGGGTTCCCGGAACGGAGCAGACGATCCCTTCGAAGCTTTCGGGCCTTGGCAGCGGCAACGCAGTTCTCCGTGGCCAACATAATGAAAGAAACAAACAACCCCGATGCTAAAACAGCCAAAATGGAAGTTGCCGCCCACAAGGATATCCCTTCAAAGCTGCTCTCCCGGGAACAATCATAAGCCGGCGGCCACCATCTTCTTTTCAGTTTCACAAGAATGCCAGCCTCGGAGATATGAAGCAGCCTTTTTATCCGAATTCGTCAAAAAAAGAGGTACAACGTCAAAATAACGTATTTGACAATTAACGCTAGTGACCGAATGACCGGTACGTACATCCGGGAGAAAGGTCTCGTGAACTCGGAGTCCTTGCGGAAAACCAGAGTCAATGGACCGGAAAGGTACTTCTCGTTAATGGAGATGAACTCACAATTGAGGGCGACAACGTGCTCGATGACCCTGGCTTCGTGAAGTAACGCGTAACGGCCTTTACGTATCCTCTCCTTACCTTCCTCGAAGGAATTCACCAGTGCGGAGAATTTACCCTTTTCCATCCTATTCCAAACCTTCATTAACAGCGTTCGGTTGTCGCCCTGAACAGACATTCCCAGTTAAAACTATTGCCACGAAGGTGAATCAACACCGATTTAAATGAAACTTGGTAAGGGTCTTAGTTACATGCGGAGGAACAAATCATCAAATTATGAGCCAAAACAAATTATTACTTTAAAAGCCATAAGCATTCAAAGTTTCGCCCTTAAGGGCGCCTGAATCTGTGAAGCAGATGATCTGATCCCCATTAAAACTATTGCCACAATGGTGAATCAAAACCGATTTCAATGAAACTTGGTTAGGGTTTCAGTTACATGTGGAGAAACAAATCCTCAAGTTATGAACCAAAACAAATTATTACTTTAAAAGCTACAAACATTCGAAGTTTCACCTTTAAGAGATCCTGAATCAAGTCAAGCCGATGTTCCCCATTAAAACTGTTGCCACAATCGTTAATCAATACTGATTTCAATGAAACTTGGTAAGGGTTTTAGTTACATTTGGAGGAACAATCCCTCAAATTATGAGTTAAAACAAAATGTTACTTTAAAAGCCATAAGCATTCAAAGATTCACATTTAAGGTAGCCTGAATCTAGCCAAGCAGATGTTCCCCATTAAAACTTTATCCACAATGGTTAATCAATACCGATTTCAAGGAAACTCGGTAAGGGTTTTAGTTACATGTGGAGGAACAATTCCTTAAATTATGCGCCAAAACAAATTATTACTTTAAAAGCCGTATTCATTCGAAGTTTTGCCTTTTCGGGATCCTGAATCTAGTCGAGCAGATGTTCCCCGTTAAAACTATTGCCACAATGGTGAATCAATACCGATTTCAATGAAACTTTGTGAGGGTTTTAGTTTCATGCGGAGGAACAATCCCCCAAATTATGAGTCAAAACAAACCGTTACTTTAAAAGCTGCAAGTAATCAAATTTCGCCATAAAGAGAACCTGAATGTCATCCAGGTAAGTGGTCCCTTCAACAAGACCCACAGTGTAGTAGCGATTGTTGAACAATTGCTGCAACGACTTGAAGGGCCATTCTATAGTGGTAGCAGTGAAGTACGAGATCAAATTCGCAGTGTACGCGCTCATGATGAACACGCTAAACAGCCACATGACTCCGAAGAAGGCTCTGGCTGCTGGTGTCACCGGGATAGTATCCACTCCTGAACAAATTCACCTCTTATTAGTATAATTACCAAAATGTGATTAACAAGTACGTCACCTTGTTGCGCGAACGACTGCATGGCCGCGAACAGGCAACGAGTAGCCGAATGGTTATCTGCATTCATCCTAACGCGCTGAGGGTCAACCTCCTGTCCTTGCTCATCCAGGAGACCCTTTCGGTTCTCCTCGGCTACATGGTATCCCAACCATAGCAAGCAGCCGAACAAGGGTACGGCGAATGATATCAACAGTGCCACGTTCCACGCAAATGGTTTCAGGTATGCCTGGAAGGTTTGTGGGTCTTTTAGAGAGAATGCTCCATCTTACGCACGAACAAGGCACCACGCGAATCGGTACGAATAATACAATTTACACACATTTATTGCATTTGTTTCGGATTTCTTCGGTCTCTTCATGATGAGGCTCAGTCCACCTTCATCGACAGCGACGGTCGCGAAGTCAACCATGTCTAACCGTTCCGCGTTGGGAGACATGTTAGCCAACGCGATGTCGGCTTCCCCTCGGGCAATTGAGCCGACAAGTCCGGAACACGTACCGTTCTTGCAGCGACCGTAAGTAGCATCGTCCGGTACATACATTTGGTACCTGGATCAGATCCGGGATCCAGGTTAACATGGAAACTTTTGTTTACGGACACGAACAAGGCAAAACTAGACACCTGAAATTCATCAGCTCCGATAAGGCATTCAGGATATCGACCATGTAGCCTTCAAAACTGTAGGAACCGTTATCGTTCCCCACGAATACATAAGGTGGACACTAAAAACAAGCACAGTCTACTCAGTACGAAGCATGTTCCCGACATTCGTCATTCTATTAGCGATAATAAGTAACCGTACATCTATAGTGACCACCGTCAACTCGAAGCTTCCAAGGTCTGGAAAATCCTCGGCTTTCATCTTCGTAAGGCCCTTATCCGGAGTCCACTGACTGATAGTTTGCAAGTGGTGTACGCCATCCGTTCGAGGGATTACCCGCGCAAGTTCCATCGACAACTCCGGCTAATATTCCAAAAAGATTCCAGGGTTTCACTCGATGGACCAAGAAGCTCAACGACAATATCTTTACTTGATCGTTATTGGAGCATTCGGATCCATCGCTGTTCCGCAAATCCCCAATCGCTCGTTCCAAGGATTTCGCCAAATGATTCTGTACAAAAACCGGCTATTGAAACTTATGGATCCAAATGGAGGCAAATAAGTAGGCTAATGTACCGGTGTATTTATTAGTGTCGCGTGGTGTCTCATAAGGATCACATCGGTGTCCACTCTAAGACGAAGAGACTTGAGGAACTCATCAGAGCCCCTTTCGAGGAACAGCCAACGATAAGAGTACGAAAACATTCCCATCTTCGATGCCTGCGTCAATAAGATCCACATTTGGTATCGACAGGTCGGTTCGAAACAAAGCCATTCACGGACCGGGGAATTGGCACCTCTTTCGCGATGAGCCTCGCAAGGTTAGAGTTGCCGATAACTATGACCGCTTTCACTTCGTGGGCTCCTCTACTGTCCATCTCTTTGACGGTCCTCACGAAGTCCAAATGCGACATTGATTGCGGTGTCTTGATCAGTTTCAGGTTGGCCACCTCCTGGTAGGCCTCGAAACAAGCGTAAACCTTCTTGGCCTCGCTGAGCCCTACCGAAACCGATTCATTTGAACCGAATACTAGCTAAACCTTACACCATCATTATTCATACAGCCTTACCGAATAACTCATCGACGTAAAGGTACAAGTTCCTCCACTGCCAACGGTCTATTATATCCGGTAAAAGGGCCGTGACAAAGTCCCAAGTGTCGCTGCTGTTTCCGGCTTCGCAATACCGGAAAAGTCTGGCTAATGTCCAGTCATTGTTAGTCGCGATGAACCGGTAGTCAATCCCGAAGGACTTCACGGTGGATTCGACTAAACGCAATGCCTCGCTGCGCGCTACCGCGATGACTCCCAAGGATCCATTTCTTATCAGCGATTCCACTAGGACAAATAGTTACCGTAGACAAATAGTTACCAAAGCCCAAGGTACCAACCACATATTTCTAAATAAACAAGAGTATTAACCGGCATTGACCACGCTGACGTAATCACGACAAGTTACGCTGACCGGATCAGCGTTTAAATCTTTGGACAACGCGAGGACCTTGCGAACGGTCACAAGGGTATCCTCTTCTGAGGAACAATCCTCAACAAGGACACCTCAAATAGAGTTAATAAGGTTATTTTCAATGGAGATACATATTAAAGGTATTACGACAAAATTACAGTACCAATCCCTTGTTGGGAGTTATCCGCAGTGGACACTGGACACCGTATCGTTAACGTGATGACCAGAAGTTGGAGGAAATCTAACGGCAACTTCATTTCGGTGTCGGTAACGAAAGAATGAAGCGCGTTGGGATACGGAAGGAAGTTGATGACAATGATGACAATGATAAAAGCACGAATGAGATCAATTGTTAATTATGTAATTACCCTTCCATATATCTTCTGAAGTGGACATGACATGAACCATCATCGCAAAGTCTGACGTACATGAAATCTTAACGTGTGATCGAGAAAATCTGTTTACACCACGCGATACCGGTTTATACCGAAATCAATACTAAAATTTATTCCGGTTATTAAAACTGTGCCTATCCCACATACCCAACAAACAAAGGTCCTGACTGTTTCACTATGCGGCACAAGGGACCGCTACGTACATGGTCACCGGATTGAATTTATCCGAATTATTCAAAGGCAATACAATACATACTTTAAAACGGTTTCTTTTTGCATACCGTTACACGTAACGGAATAAATTCCCTTATCAATGGGCGTTTCCAATTCAGTACATTCCGGTTAAAAGGGTCACCTGCATAAGTGGGACAAGGCCCTTTTCATTTGAAAGTATTGGTTTTATACCTTAGGGAAATAAACAAAAAATAGCACTGGGATGTTTGCGAAAAATGGTAAAATTTCGAATCTATGGGAACAAAATGGCGGCCATGGCGATTCATATTGGATTTCACTTTGTTATATAGCAAACCTTAAATTATAACCTAACCTAAATAAAATTAAACCAGCACGTATATAAAGTTGTCATCTGTGTATTCATTGTTAAAATGATACAAAAGAAGCGAAAATGTCGAAAAAGTAGCAGTTAGTCATTTGAAATTGGCGGGAAAAGTGTTATAATATGTTAGAAGAAGTAAAGCTAGCCCCAGACTGTGCGAACAAAAGCAGCAGCAGCGAGCAGCAGCAGCAACTTTCGTTTCGGAAGCGAGCAGATTCGCGAGAACGTGCTCGCAATATTGCTGCAAGGTTTGGGCGTCATCGCTCGCAGCTCCACTGATGGAGAAAGCAATGAGCTGTTCGCCGTTCGCGCGAATCCCTTTGATGTACCGACTCCGGGTGGAGCGTCGGCGAGCGCGAACGCCAACACGAGGCAACGCGTTTACTTCCGCGTTGCTCGCTCCCGCCAGTGCACAAATTTAGCGAGCACGAG
>JAVBJR010000164.1:0-2663 GCA_031546965.1 Dysgonomonas sp. | reverse complement strand
AGATCGATTTCAAGAATTTGGACGACTTCTGTCGGTCAAAATAAAAAAATTGCGAATAGCAAAGCTGGATTATGGTTAGGATTTATACATGGTCTGGATAAATGTCATTGGAAAGAGGTTTTGCTATCGGAATAATATATATTAGCAATGTGGTGACAGTCTTTTTGCTTTGAGTACATGAAAACTTATATTAAATATGCAGTTTATATAGAAAGCACCATTTTTTATTATTTAACCATATTTACTACTTTCTAGAAGGAATTTCTAGCTCATTTCAGTTTTATTTAAATGCTACGATAAGATTTTGTTTCATGTATTTTTCTGTAAGGTGATTTATACTGTCCCAGAAGACAAAAGCTGTTGAAAAATTGTGCAGTTTTATATCAAATGAAGCTCTATTTGTGTAGCAACATTTTCTGTAAAGTGTTGTGTACACACGAAAATATACAATACACATAACCCTTATGAAAATTTTAGATATATTAGATCAACATTTAGATCTCTTAACCCGACCTTTGAATCTATTAAATCAACCTTTGAATCTGTTAAATCAACCTTAGAACTGTTAAATCAACCTTTGGATCTGTTAAATCAACATTTGGAGCTGTTAAATCAACATTTGGATCTACATGTATAGATCTACTACATTTAATGCAACACATTGCATACAAAATCGAAATGGCTATCTATACATGCAGGAATGTGCAAAACACATTCAGTAAACTTTCAATAAATAAAGGTATAGTACATACTCAATTAATTGACAATGTATACTGCGGTGATTTTACTAATTCATAATATTGCATCATTTGACAAGGAAACTGTTAACGAATTATGTATCAATTACAATATTATTCTCAATTTAATATTAACTGTTGAATTCCTATAGCTGGACGATGCTGACATGACAATGAACAAACAACGAACTATAAAACATCAATGAAATATGTGAGCAACACCTTTAGGAATAAAAATATAATTGATTACACATTTAAGTTATACACCTTAATTGATATCGTGGGTTTTGTTCCATGTGAATATGCTATTCATTCACAGACATTGTAATTTATGAACGAATATACAATAGTTATCTAAATATACTCGTTTTGGAGTTGGTTTTAAAAGGTGCATGACAGATACATAAATGACAAAAATATAAAACCAAGTTTGACAATTAATGATGTGTTTGTTATAAGCAACCTTCAATGTCATTTTGCTTGTTCATGTTGAGGTTTTACCATACATGTGCATAGACCAATCACGTGTCATTTATAATTTAATACCGACATGCATGATGTGAACATTAAACGTTCATTAGGCAGTAATTCTTGCGTTCACACACATTACATGCAAACAAGAGACTCCTGCAGTGACTTTCCTCTTACCAGAGCCGTTTTAAAACTCCTGGGATCAGATAGTCAATAAATCTGGTATTTCATCCTGAATTCATGAATACCTTACATCGCACACCAGCTTAATTAAATATTGCAGTAATTGGACATCCTGATTAGCTATTAATTGAATTCCACTAATATGGCGAATCTGGTAATTAAAATATTTAAAGGGATTTCTTCTCAAAAAAGTTGAAAATTAAAATCTTTAATTTTATTTGCACATGTCGATCTCCATTAACTAATTTGCAAATTTCACTTGGAATAAACACAAATAAGAGCTTAAATATAATAAATGTTACATTTTTATGAAAAGGCAATGGAGAAATGAATTTCTTGAGAATTATATAATTTATAAAAATTTTATTGCTAAAACAGTTTTTTTTTTACTAGAAATATTAATTTTTCAATACTTTTTCAGCCAATCAGAAAAGTCGGTATTGTCAAAATTTTATTTGATACTTCAGCTAATCCTGTTAATTTATTCATGAATTGAAACCACAAAATAACGAGCAATATATGCAAATCCGATTAAACTGAATGTAACACAGTATAGCTCTCTATTCACTGAATAATATATACTGTAAAAATATCCGATTTGGATCATTTATCGATTAAATTTTGGGTCATTATTTCTTGCTTCAATGAAACAAATATTAAGAAAATGCAGCAGTGGGATTTCTTACAGGAAGGAAAAAGATCCGTTTGCAATATTGAAATGCGATATTATTTTTCCCCAGGGTCTATCTTTAATTAGTTGATTGCTGAAGTCAAACTATGGGCTCATTGTATCACCCAAGGTATCATCAGATCGCATAGCAGTGTATACAGAATCAATATTTAATTCTACAAACAATTTGAAATATTACCCATGAGAAGAACAAAAAACTGCGTGGGTTTTTCAATTATCCATGTTACCATTATGACAAACAGTTCAGAGATGAAAGGTTTGGTTTGAAATTGGAGCTAAATCCTGTTCAGTCACATATCTTGGCCCTGTGATTGGCTGCGACTATTTGCTTTATCCCTCCTATCATAAAGTAGTCCCTAACTGAGCCAATCAGAAGTGAGCAGCCAACCAACAGGATTGCAGAAAATCACTTTACACTTGTGACTGAACAGAGTACAGACTCACGGTTACTTGAATATATATGGTTGTGCGGATATGGGTTTGGACGGAAAAGTCACGTGACCGAGGCTGACGTCACATGGGGGACGCATCACGTGTCATTGCATTCAATACATGTTACCTGAAATATGAAATATATCGAT
>JAVBJR010000629.1:0-2797 GCA_031546965.1 Dysgonomonas sp. | reverse complement strand
CCGGGTTCGATTCCCGGCATGGGAACGTTTTGTGCTTTTGCATAATATTGTATACTGATTTTAAATTCGTTGATGTTTTTTATAAGGCGCTGCAAAAACTTGCATGTTTAAAACTTGTTTCTCACTTCGCAAAAACACTTAATAATCAATAGCGCGTATCATATTTGCATGTAATTATGCAGAAATACAGGTCCTTTCCAAATTTATTGTTTATTTACTCAAGACAGGCCGAAAATCTGCACTTTAATAACGTTTATAATTTAATCACGCAGTAGAAATTGTGCAACTGAGCATTTCTTCATGGAAAGACAAAATGTTCCCAAGCCGGGAATCGAACCCGGGCCTCCTGGGTGAAAGCCAGGTATCCTAGCCACTAGACCACATGGGATATGCCACCACTTTGTACATTGCTGAACAAATAAAACTCCGTTGTAAGCTTCATTACATATTCTCTGAATACAATTTTTCCCATGGCAGTACTGTGCGTTTCAAGAAAGATTGCGGTCGATGGGGCCCCTCCCCGACCTGTCTACTGCGTTTTAAGGGGTTTGGGTATTTGAATCTTGCAGCTGCATTCAGAATCATGACGTCACTGGGTAAAGGTGAACGTGCACAGCAAGCCTCAAATATACTCAAACCCCCCAAAAAGCAGTAGACAGGTCGGGGAGGAGCCATCTCGACCGCCATCTTTCGTGAAACGCACAGTAATCATTGTCTGCGGTATTGCATATAATTCAATCATGTACAATTTTAACTTTACAAAAGCAGTTATTTTATAATGTTCAGACAGCATAGTAGCTGAAGAATGCATAAGTTATTTATTACTATGTTAGTGCATGTAACAGAGAATGATAATTCATCATAGTCGTTTCATAAGCATTGTCGGTTATGGAAAATCGCAAAAATGTTCATGGAGAAAATGGGAAGTAATGGAAATTCAGTTTTCTAAGGCTGAGTTATTTACTTGCTGCCAACGTTGGTATATCCCATGTGGTCTAGTGGCTAGGATACCTGGCTTTCACCCAGGAGGCCTGGGTTCGATTCCAGGCATGGGAGTGAATTCTACTTAATTTATAATAAGTTGCAATCTCATCGGAAAGTTTTGTGGAAAATAAGATCCTGATTTTAATTTAAATTGAACATGGCACGGAAATGTTCATCCTTTAATTGCTAGTTTTTTTTTAAAAATGACTTTTACGTATTCATTTGAATTCCAGGATAGCAATATTCAAACTGTTCTGGCTAAGGTTTTAGCAATATTAATTCTAGATAATCACATCACTGATGGTCACTGCTTTACGAGAAAATACATGCTCCAGTCAATTTTACCCTCACAATAACATGGATTGGCGTGTATCCCATGTTGTCTAGTGGTTAGGATACCTGGCTCTCACCCAGGAGGCCCGGGTTCAATTCCCGGCATGGGAATATGGTCCTTAAAGAAATAGTTATATGATGGTTTAAAATTCACTTTAGCGAAACACTGCGGTATTTAATCATAACACAGATTAATTGTTGAATAACATTACAATATTTACAAATTATACGTTTACAACTTAACTGTGTATAAAACGCAAGCAATATTTTCTTAAAGAATACCATTCCCATGCCGGGAATCGAACCCGGGCCTCCTGGGTGAGAGCCAGGTATCCTAACCACTAGACAACATGGGATACATGTCAATCTATGTTCTTGTGAGGGTAAAATTGACAGGAGCATGTATTTTGCCCTTGCACAAAATTTTCTTCTCTTGCAGCAATGCACCAGTGCTGCGAAATGTCTGCTGCAAGCCTGTTGCATACTTTAAAATATGTGGCAATTTGAAGGAAGGCTGTAGCAAGTCTGCAGCAAGTCTGCAGCAGGTCTGTAGGAATGTGAGCTGCACATTAGCTGCACAATAAATTATTTGCAGACTTCCTGCAGTTTGTCATGTACTTAAAGTATGCAGCAGGCATGTCGCAGGTGTGCCATTGTTTCACGTGCAGACCTGCAGCAGTTCAGAAAATTTCTGTAAGGGATTGCACACCATATAAGAGCATTATCTTTATAAGGGACAAAATATACTCGAAAACAAAATATGTCACTATATCCAAAGCCAAGTGGCAAACATCAAACTTTGAAGAACCAACTTATGGAAACTTCATTTTTGTTTTGAAGTATGTAATAAACAAGACAACAGATATTTCTGTTTTACAGGATCTGGGAAAAGTTAAGAAGCTTCCATTTTCATTCTGTTGTGTGGTAAATTGCTCAAAAATAATGTAAAAGTCTGAATAAAAAATTTAAGTTTGAGTTTCAGGGAGACTTAAAGGTGAACTGACAGAGTAAATTTCTTGCAACCGATTTCTCTTAAATATTTCCTATGCATGAACAACATGTATTTGCATATGTCCAATTTTTTTCTAATTTTTCCACCGATAAATTCGCAAATTTACCCTAAAATAGGTACTCAAGTCCTCACACTGTCAAAATTTACATCCAGGGCAGTGCGTATGGCATGCCACCTGCACCAAAACGTGCTAAATGCCTATTGGCTATATACAAGTGGCTTCCCCACTTCATATGTTTGAACAAACTCTCCATACTAGTATAATATTTCCCCTACTAGCCTCTACACAGGCCCAAAAAACACACTAACTTCAATCTGCTAAAACACTTTTAATAAATGCTTAAAAAAGAAAAGAAATGAACTCATAGTTTTAATTTTACTCATTCTTTCTACAGTCCGAATATCATGGGGTGTTACAAAACTTTGTCAGTTCACCTTTAAATATATCTTTTGTTCATTCAGCTAGCT
>JAVBJR010000543.1:0-3951 GCA_031546965.1 Dysgonomonas sp. | reverse complement strand
AACCCGGGGGCCCCTTCCTATCCCATTCCTTAACTTCACAAGCAAGCAAGCGTGCTAACCCGTAGTCCGTAGACCCATATGGGTTGCACACAAGCATTTTTAATGCACAGTTTTGAGGGCCCACAGCGAATCCCTATGAAGGTATTCTAGTTCATTAGAAGATGGGGGAAACCGGAGAACCCGGAGAAAACCCATTGCAAGCTGGCAGGATAACTAGAAAACTCCTTTGCACAAGCTAGACCCAGGATCGAACCCGGGCCCACAGAGGTACAAGGCCAGTGCTCTAACCACTGCGCCACCAGCCGCCACAAAAATATGTTTATATGCTGTAAACGCGCCTCGTCCAAAGAAGCTTCGTCTATTACACAAATAATTATTGGAAGGAATCATTAAATCTTGATTAAATGACTCCGCCATGTGACAAAAACGTCATAATGAAGTTGCCTTCATATAGGTCCATTATATCTGGTATATAAGGGACATCACTTTTATTTTACCCGCCGCCCCATCACCATTTATCACAATTGTCTGACCCCTCCCCCTTAACCTAGTGATGTCATTTGGGAACGTTCCATTATTGCAGCTTTACAAACGACCAACGGCAGTGAATAATGCAACATGCATAGACTCATGGTTCTTCACACACCACAATAAAACGGCACAGCAGAATGGATGAACAGAACCCTCGTCGACAAGGCCAGATGCATCCTGCTCGACTTGCACCTTCCAACTGGACTCTGGGCTGAGGCAGTCAATGCCACTTGTCATGTACTTAATCACTCGCCATCCTCCAGTATCCAGATGCTGACACCTTACTATATGTAAACCAGTGCTATACCCCGTGTTGGACATCAAAGACCTTTCAGCACCCATACCTATGCACTCAGGTCTCTCCCAGTTGCGCCTTTGAGACTGCTAAGGTATATTGTGTCTACCTCAAATATACCAGAGAAATCTGCATCTCCTGATCTGTTTCTTTGGGATGACAAGTCTCTGTACACAACTAATGTTCAGTCACTCTGCCAGTCCACCTCAGAAACAAACCAGTTCTTCAACTACTTTGAGGCTCCATCATAACTACAAGTCTCCATAGCTCAGACTAGACCAGCTTCAGCTGTATCTACAGTCGTTCTGAGGTCAAGAGTAATTTACCAAAGTGCTTTCCGATTGGCCAGGCCTGTTTGCGACCATGCGGTACCATGTAAGCTGCCACTTCTGGCAGGGTACTAGGAACATCAGAATGTCACTTATACCTCCTAGATAATATACAGTGATCGATTCATCACCACATAAATTACATTTAACGTGTTAAACGAGTTATAAACTGCAAACCGAGCGATGGAAAAAAATGGCGTCGATCACAACACATGGATTGTTTGTTATCATGTGCATCCGCACAGGTGCTTCGCCCCAACCGATCGGAAGGCACTTTGGTAAATTACTCTTGACCTCAGAACGACTGTACACAAGTAATCTCCACAGCCCCATCAGGACCAATTGTCACTATAGTGCAGCCAGGAACCTCCATGGTACTACATAGTCATAGCAAACTAGAGGTTCAACACAGAACCAATGGAACCATCCAAACTGATTTTGGTGACATCCCCGATTGTCACAGTCAACCAAATCCTAAAGACAATCTCATCACCTATGAGGACTTTGCAGGACTCTCTGAAGTGTCTCTCCAGGATGCCATCACATGACCTGATACAGCAGCCTGGCACTACACCATTGGTGAAGAGATCACTTCCTGGGACATCACACCACGGCCACCACACTGCCACAATGTCTCTTCGCGGCAAATACTTATACAAGTCGCACAAGTCACATCCAGATTGGTCACTTGAATAGTGCAAAGCTCATTTCATTGCCAAGGGCTTTATTCACTTGATTGGCATTTACTACACTGACATTTTCGCTCCAGTTGCCATGATGTTTTCCATTCGTTCCACTATGGCCGTTGCTACAAACATGGGTCTTCACATCCACCACATTGATGTCACAATCACCTTCCTCCATGGGGACCTCCAGGAAGTGATCTACATGTCAATTCCGCAACAACTCTCAATGGTGCCAACGTTCATTGTTACCAATGGCAGCACACCTCCAGCATTCATTGCTACAGCCACCCAATGGCTCTCTCAGCTGAAATGTTGCAACATAGTGTGCAGACTACGCAAAGCCATCTTAGACCTGAATCAAACAGGGTGCCAGTGGTACACCAATCTGACCTATGTATATCAATAAAAAGGAGAGTCTGTCCGTCTGTCTGTCCATCTGTCTGTCTGTCACGATGCATTTCCACCCTTTTCAAGCTATCACCTTGAAACCTTCACTGGGGGACGCGGAATTCCCTAACCCAGGTCGCCGGGGGTCTCGCGACCCCCGCCCCACCTCATTCTACGTGTAAAACGCCCAACACCTCCCTGTCATGCAAAAAGTTGGTTTTCCACAATGCCGGTTGCCGGAGAACTGGGGAAGGTGGGAGGCTACCTGACCCCCACCCCCACATGCTATGTCATGCTTTCAAAGCCCTTAAATACAGTCACAAACCTATAAATACCATTGAGTCGCATTGCCACAATCAGTTCATGCGTGACCATCCAACCCCTTGATGTAATTCGGCTTCACAACACCATACACCCCCCACTTATCCCCCCAGGCAACGCCGGGTTTTTTGGCTAGTTGGAAATAACCATCACGACAGTGAGTTAATAACTGTGGTCAATCATGGAATGTAGCCAGTTTCTCTGGAATAGCAATCCATATTATAAGGCACATACATTGGCTGCTGTTCCAGTGAAGTTGTGGCTACATTCCTTGATGGACCAGTTCCATAACCCACTGCTTTGATGGTTATTTCTAATAGGGTGGATGCTCGCCTCCATGAACTAGGACTTGTGTCTATCAACTCAGACCCCTGCATGTATTTGCTACGCCATGGCACCTCTATGACACTTGTTGCCATTTATGTTGATGACATGTTCCTGGCCTCTAACGACGATGCAGTCATCGCCTGACGCAAGGCAGTGCTCTCCAGCTCCTTCCACATTCAAGACCTTGGTGAAATCGCTTACACCCTTGCCTTTGCCTTCTCCAGACCTCATTGAAGAGGGTGGCCCCATCAAAACCATCGGTCAACAAAAGTATATCCAGGATATTCTCGAATGCTTCAGCATGGTTTCTTGCAAATCTGTGGCAACTCCAATGGACCCTGAACACCCCCCTTGTCTGCTCTGCTACAGCCGACATCGATGAGACTGCCTTATGAATTAGTAGGTTGTCTCAACTACTGGACTGCGTGTACATGACCAGATATCACATATGCTGTTCCCGCTCTAAGCCAGTACAATACTGCCCACAATGAACCTCTTTGACTGGTAGCCAAAGAGTGCTTCACTACCTGCAAAGTACAACCAAACTCGGTATAATCTACCATCCCACACAGATGCCACTGGAAAGTCTTACTGATGCTGACTGAGGCTTTAGCATCATAGACAGCAAATCATACTCTAGACACACCTTCGTGCAAGCTGGTGCTGCCATCACCTGGGAAGCAAGAAAGCAGAAATATCTAACCCTCCTTCTACTGAGGCAGAATACATGGATTGCCCTTTCTGATGAGATAACGGAAACTCTCCATCTCAATAGGTTTCTTAAATGTATCAACCCTACTCTTAGTAAAACATCAGTCATCAAAACGACAACCAAGGTGCCTTACATCTGGTGGGCAACCCTTTTCACCATAAATACAACTAAGCACTTTGTGCATAAAGCACAAGAAAATAGTGATGCGGATATTAAACACACGTCCAAAAAATAGATGCTAGCAGACACCCTCACAAAAGAACTTCGTGCCACACAACATGCCTACTGTTACAGCCAGATGGGTCGAGGTCACATCAACTACAACCAAGAAGTCAGCAAACCAATACGTGACATTTAAAGGCA
>JAVBJR010000651.1:0-4061 GCA_031546965.1 Dysgonomonas sp. | reverse complement strand
GGGTCTAGCTTGTGCAAAGGAGTTTTCTAGTTATCCTGCCAGTTTGCAATGGGTTTTCTACGGGTTCTCCGGTTTCCCCCATCTTCTAATTAACTAGAATACCTTCATAGGGATTCGCTGTGGGCCCTCAAAATGGAGCATTAAAAATGCTTGCGGGCAACCCATATGGGTCTACGGACTACGGGTTAGCACGCTTGCTTGTGAAGATAATGAATAGGGATAGGAGGGGGCCCCCGGGTTAACACACTGGATAGTGTATAGAACCCATTAGCATCAGGATACAAATACTTACAGTAGTTTCTCAAGTTGGGAGAACGATCTAATATTTTTCATTTGAGTACCAACTTCATATTCCTCACACTCTCTCCCAAGGACAAATAGATGACATTCAATTTCAGTTTGCTTTGATTGCACGCGGACTTCAACCGAACAACAGAAGTTGTGTGTGTCATACAGTATGAAAGAAGGAAACTGGATTGATATGTGGGGACCATCTGGAAGCCAGATACTTGGATGCAAATGCAGATAGTCACATTGGTTCAGGGATTATACTGGATGCATCAGCTGTTTCAGTTGTGGGATCGAGTTGCTCGGTGACATCATTATTTTCATTTGAAACTTCAGGAATGTTGGCAATGTCTGTGTTTGTAGGCATATTGCTGGCAACTTTAATTCTTTTCGCTGACCTATTATTGGTGACAGTAAAGGCACGGTCGCATGGCGGCTTTCTCTTCGTAGTTTTCTCTTTTTCCTGTAATTATAGTGTTCTCAATGTTGTTAAATTGATGTTATTTTCAAATCAAATACAAATGTTTCATATATTTTACCATTTGTTCCACAGTAGCGGTTGCCGGTAACAGGTCATCATTTTTAAGCACTGGGTCACAAGGTCCAACGAAATGCTTTGAACACACGTAAGTGCTGCTTGTAATGTCGGTAAGTTTCTTCAATCTGTTGGTATATGCTGACGATTTCCTGTTGACTTCTGCAACAAGGCATTGACTTCCTCCTTGAAATAAACTTGACATAGCTTAGGAAACGGAACGAAGAAAATGTCAATTTCCTATGTAAAAATGAAGCCAAAAAACATTTGGAACCCATTAGTGTCATGATAGCCATGTTCATGTTTTCGTAAAATGATAACATCACTGACAACAATTGTGAAACTAAAGAATCTGAATGTAACCTCATTTTTACAATATTTGCAGGCATAGGTTTCTCTGGAATAAATTAACACAAAAAAATGTTAACGTCCTCCCATCGCTTTTGCAATTCCCCATTTCACAATTTTTTTTTACAAAAAATTCGGTTGTACAATATTTCTAAAGTTTCGCGTGGTTCCCACTAGGCACTGTTTTTTTGTTCCATTCTTCCGTACCCCCGCACTGTTCCCCCGTGCACTCACCTCCTCTTCTATCGTCTTCCTTTTCTACCTTCATCCTCTTCTGTACTCTTCTCCTCTTCTCTTCTGTTCCCCCTGCTCTCCTCCTCTCTCCCCATTTCTTCCCCTCTAGCCCTCACTTCCTCTTCTATCGTCCTCCTAATCTACCTTCATCCTCCGTTTCCTCTTCTGTCCCCTTCTCCTCTCCTCTTCCCACTCCTCTCCTCTTCCAACTTCTCTCCTCCGCTCTCCCTATTTCTTCCCCTCTAGCCCTCTCCACCTTCTTCCTCTCTTCCTCAATTTCTCTTAATCTCAATTTCCCTATCTTTACTCCAGCTTCTGCCAACACCTCTTCTATCTTTCCACTCTCCTTTCCTATATTTCCTTCTTACATCCTTTCCAATGTGCTGAGCTTCTCATTTCATTCCCTACTCTATATCTCGCCAACCTTTGCTTCTCTTTACCCGACATCCATACTACTCCTAAATATTCCGTTCTCACTTTCGTTTGTTTTAAACTTTTGCACCATTTATTATACTTTGAATTCTCTATTCTCTCCCAATTCTCCTGTGTACCTTCGTCTGCTATTCTTCGTTGTATCTCGCATTTAATGTCCACTCCTAACCGCTCCATCTGTTTATCCCAGCCTCTGAAAATTCTATCTTTGCTAGCTCCTCTATCTTTTTTCTCCAACACAAGTTTTTCTCTTTCTCCTCTTCCCTCCATTTAACACATTCACTCACGATTTTGTTGTGCTTTGCCTTTTCTCCCTTCTGTATTTATATTCTCTCCACCATGCTTTTGCCAAGATCAATTCTTCTCCCACTTCTTCCTGCATAATGTACTTTGGTGTGTTCCAATCTAGTCCCAACACCCATCTCCCATATTTAGTGACTATCTTCTGCAACACCTCTTGCTCCTGCCATCCCCATATTTCCATCCCATACATCATTATGGCTTCTATCACTGCCCTAAACTTATACCGTGGATTCAGATCTCCTTTAAAATTTCGTACTCCAATCCCCCATATTGCACACATTGTTAGTCTCGCTTTTCTTTTCATATTATTTATGTGTTTTATACACGTTGTCCGACTGCATCCAAAAACCCAAATAGTTGTATTCCTGTACTATCTCTATCTCCTTCCTCTCCCATACCCACTTTTCTGCTTTTCCTGTCTTCCCTAGTTTCTTAAAAATCTGCATTTTCGATTTCTTTGTATTGAGCGTTAACTTCAACTTTCTCAGGTATCTCTCCAAACAATTAATCATATTTTGCATCTCTTTGGGGTCTTCAGCTACTAATATCATGTCATCCGCATATGCTTGCACATAAACTTTTATCTTCCCTACTACCGCTCCTCCACTCTGGTTCCTCTGTAAAACCTATTCCAGATCCTCTATATATAAATTGAACAATGGAGGACTCAACGGATATCCCTGTCTCACTCCTTTTATCGATCTAAATCCCACCTCTTCTGCCAATTTCATCTTATTTATGGTATCCTCGTATATTACCTCGATACATTTACCCAATTTTCCTTATACCCCTACAGTCATTTACACTAGAGATGGCACTCCAATCCTCCAATCCTCCCCTTAATTAGGCGAGCCAACTGGAATGGACGGGGGGTTCTCAGTGCAGTGGGTTTCCAAGAACTTAAAGACACACTGAACTGAGCACCCCTTTCCTTTCCAGTTGGCTCGCATAATTAGGGGAGGCTAGGAGGATTGGAGCTTGGAGTGGCAACTCTGGTGTAAAGGACTGTAGCTTCTTCAGTTTCTGCATTAATTTTTCCCTTTTTATTGTGTCAAACGCGGCTTTCAAATCTACATAGAATGCATATAATATCCCTTTCTTCTTCCCTAACTGTTTTTCTACTAGTGTAATATGTAAATATTCTCCCTTGTGCCTCTTGCTTTTGTAAATCCTGACAAAATGTATTATGCATAATGTCTAATATATCAGTAATGTGTTATATATATATATATATATATAACTCTTCCGTGTGATTGGTTAGGGAAATTGGGCAAAAAGCAAAGATGAATCTTCAAAATCACTACGAATTGGTAGGTTAGTCTATTCAAAGAAAGTAATTTCCACGGCATCTGTTCTGTAACCATAGATGTGACGATTGTACCGGAATCCAACTTGAGTGATTTTGTCCGTAATGTGTGTGATCGATTGATGTGTATTGCGTGAACTGCAGCTGTGTGAGATTTCATCAAGAATGAGAATTAGATTGAAGACCCCAGTGCGTGGAATCAATTAGAAGCGTGCAAGTTAACCAGACTGACTGATCATGGAATCGCGGTTGGTGGAAATCTACCTTCCGAAGAAAGAGAAGCGGGGAACGGAATGCCGCGGAGAAGATTTTCATTGAAGCAAATGGAAGACAAAAATGCTGTTATAAGTGATGCTTTGCGCTTGTCAGTTGATTTTTAACATGTGTCCGGGTTGTTTGTTTGGTATTCGTCATCTTAACGCAAGTTAGAAAGTTTATCCATCGTTATTTGAAGTGTTTCAAGTCCTGCATGCCCTTGTTTTTCATTGCCGATTTCAAAGTAGAATAAGAGGTGATTGTCAGTATACATCGC
Source organism: Dysgonomonas sp. (assembly GCA_031546965.1). GTDB lineage: Bacteria > Bacteroidota > Bacteroidia > Bacteroidales > Dysgonomonadaceae > Dysgonomonas_A. The sequence goes on along the minus strand of JAVBJR010000651.1, from coordinate 83 downwards.
GACTGAATTTCACTGTTACGGAAGTATTTGTTACTGTATCCAATTCCATGCTATTATGTATGAAATACAGTCTGTTTTAAGGT
>JAVBJR010001051.1:0-2939 GCA_031546965.1 Dysgonomonas sp. | reverse complement strand
TATAGATTTTAAAGGGGGAAATGGAAGTGGAGATGGGTGTTGGATTATATATGGTGTATAGTGGAGGAGTGATGAATAGTGCGTCGCAAGTCAATGTAGTAGTTATGGCCTGCTTGTCGCTCCCCTTAGGATGAAAGTAGACTCGCTAAAATGCACGTGTTCTTCGGTTTAGCGTCGGCGAGTCTACTTTCACTCTGGTGGGAAGGGAACATCACCGCAACAAAGAAATAAGCGGGCCATTTCTACTACCTTGACTTGCGACGCACTATAAATGGATAATTAAAGTCTCAGTAGCATCCCTGTTATTGTTATTGGGGAGTGTTACAATTCTTTTCTCTTTTTACCTTGTCAGTAAAGACATTCTCAAGAGTCAAAGCGGTAATGCACAAAAATACAGGTTGTTTTAATAGTTATTTCCTCAAAAATTAATCTTTAAAATAGATTTTAAAGGGGGAAATGGAAGATTTTTTAGATTTATAATAAAATTGATACACATAGCAAGCAGTGAACTCATTTATACGGGGTGGATAAAATGCCTAACATTCGCCAATGTATTAAACAAGTAACAATGCAGAAAAATACAAATATTTGTTAAAGACATTAGTGATATTTTATGCACTTTGGTGATTCTGTTGACAAAAATGTGTTGTATCAAGAGTGAAATTCGCATTTTTCGGCCAATTTGGTTTTGTTAAAACTGATATTTCCTTTTATCCGATTTTGTTTTATTCAATTTGTAACATTATGCAAAGCTTGTAAGAAGTGCACTTCGCTATAAGAGAGTTTGTAATAAACGAAGTCACTGTAATTAGCTTGACAAATATAGATCACCATTATATCTAAAATTTCCATGGGGCTTAATTCTTGAACTTGTAACTACAGTCATTTGTGAAGAGTCGTTTACATTTGATACATCTCATACAATCGTCTCTAATTATTCATTCAATCTATCTTTGTTCTACCCAGGAAATGGACATCCTAGCGCTTTTTTTCGTTCCAGCAGCGGAGATGAAATATTATTTTGATATCTCTCCTTCCATTGCATTTACGTACTACTCTGGGAATATTAGGAGACCGTCCCCACAAATTGATGCCAAACATTCATTAAAAGCATATTTGAGTCCATTCACTGCCGGAGTTTGGGGTTGGATTTCATTGGTTGCAATTGCAAATGTGCTAGCGTGGGCAATGGTAAGAAGATTTAATCATAGACAGCAAACTTTATCTTCAAATGCTCGAAAGACTGCTATCTCTCTCTGGAAGAGCCTTTTCGATACACTGTCAGTCATGCCGAACCAAGGTAGGCAATACCGCTCAAACACTATTTGTGATAGATAGTAGTTTGCATATGTACTTTTTGAAAACTGTATGCGACGCCCTTACTGACATTTTTGATCTATGTAATAATATCCGATTGTCTACTTAGATCACAATTTGAGATTTATTAGAGATCACTTGGTTCACATATGTAATGCATAGTTCCTGTGCTTAATGGAGCTTATAGAGCTGCCTGAATATTGAACTAATACACAGGGCGAGTTAGTTAACATAGAGCATCGGCAACCATGTGACCAAGGTGGGCGGGGCAAAGCGGAAAAAGTTGGTTGTGGTATAATATAGGTAATAAAAAAGCAACGCATTGTAAATGAATGATATAAATGCGATCAAATAAAGCAAAGTCCTTACCTTTTTTCACATATTTTATACGAGATGTTTTGTCCATCGTTGTGGCTGCAAGAAATACCGAAGTTGGGTGACTTACTTGAAAGCAAAGCACGCCATCCTGTAACTTTAGTTTCACGCATCGGAAATGGATTCTGTGTATTCATCTGCAACAGTAAGAAAATCTATTATTTTTCTGTGCCAGGTCTTAATTTTTAGGGGCGATAATTACGCTATTTGATTGGATGGTGTGCTTCATTTTCAAGAAAGTCGCCTTACTTCGGCATTTCTTGTAGCCACAACGATGGACATCATGTATAAAACATGTGAAAAAAGGTAAGGACTTCGCTTTATTGAATCGCATTTTTTTCGTTTTTTTTACAATGCGTTGCTTTTTTATTACCGATTTTATACCATAACCAACTTTACCGTTTAGCCCCGCCCACCATGGTCACGTGGTTGCCGATGCTCTTCCTTAAATCGCCTGGGGCATTTTACTCTTTAAAAGTGTATGATACCCAGCTCACACTTATTACCAATAAAGATGAGTACGATGGGATGCTCAAAATATGCAACCAGAATGACTTTCAACATTTCCTTCAAGGTCATTCGAATTTATCTTTTCATCCATAAAATACAGAATGCTATACCCTTACACAGGGTAAGAAGGGAGCAATGGGGCCTATGGAGGGCATGTCTTCAAACCAGTTCCCTTTCAAAAAGGCATGAATTCCAGGAACAAGGGGGCGTGATCTAGAGGGTGGGTCCAAATTTGCAGGGTCCTAATTGCTCTTCCTGGCTCAACTCTTCCAGGAATTAAAGTCCCCTTGAAAGGGAACTGGTTTGAAGACACGCCCTCCATAGGCCCCATTGTTCCCTTCTTATAGTACGATTACTCTAAACTGCGAGGTTTTCACCCTTCTTGTCAGAGGCAAGGCCCTTTGTGTTGAAAAGTGGTCCTTTTGTTAATCAAGTTAAACACAAAGGGCCTTGCCTCTGGCAAGAAGGGTGAAAACCTCCCAGTTAGAGTAATCGCACTATACCCTGTGTAAGACTATAGACAGTCTATGAAACTTCTGCATTATTGGAACCATTGTTCGTTCTAGGTTACATATGTAATATTAGTTTATTAAAATTGTTGGACAATTAAAAATAAAATAATAGTATTGAATATCAGAGTACGGAGGTTTATTAGATCAAGTATGGGCCCCGAGTCAGGACTGGGGTTCGATATCATTTTAAGCAGGATATTAGTTTACAGGGCATTTGTTTAAGGA
>JAVBJR010001242.1:0-3568 GCA_031546965.1 Dysgonomonas sp. | reverse complement strand
TCTGCAACATTGCCATTAGCCTAATATGGAGATGTTGCACGCCACAATGTCGTCGCGCAACAAACTTGCGAAAGTCTCGTTCGGCGTTTTGCCAGATCTCGTCAAATCCTCACTTCTGGCAGGGTGCAGGGACAACAACATGTATCTTATACCTCCTAAATAATGTACAGTGATCGATTCAACACCGCATAAATTACATTTAACGCGTTAAACGATTTATAAAAGGCGAACCGAGCGAAGGAAAAAAATGGTGTCGATCACGACACACGGATTGTCTGTTTTCGTGTCCATCCGCACAGGTGCTTCGCCCCAACCAATCGGAAGGCACTTTGGTAGGTTACTGTTGACCTCAGATACACCTAGTACACAAGAAACCATTTTTGCATCTGTTTAGTGGAATTGCTCTTCCAGTTAGTTGTATTACAATATAATTTTTCCATTTAAAAGATGATGTGTTTGACAGAAAATGACATATCAAATGTTTCTCCGGCATATATAACAAATTTGGCATCAACAGATGTAGATATTATTCTGGTGGTGAGTTTCTCAATTCAAACTTATGGACGTATGATGTTCCTGTTATACAGGGTGTAAATGTGATACTGTTCAGGATTCATATGGCATGGAGAGGGTTTAAGGGTAGGTAATTCCCCGTTACTAGTCTATGGGCCGATGAAAACTGCACATTGTGCCCCTATTGGTCTATACCCTGGGTAGCGTGCTTCATTTAATCTGTTGGTAAACACATGCCAGATGAATGGCCACAGTGTGGCGTATACAGTAAGCCCATTGACCGGTAACGGAGCATTTCCAGACATACATTGATAAACAATATCTGACCTAGTCTTACCCCTTTCCATACAATATGAATCCTGAACAGTATAACATTTACACCCTGTATATAGATAAAGACAATGTCATTTAAAATTACTCATTCTTCCCAGGGTGGAAATTTCATGCTTTCAGCTTTCTATGTCCCCATGTGCGCTATAGCTGCAATTGTAGCGTACTGGTATCTATTAGGATGGTTTTGTGTTATTGCAATAGGAGTTATGATTGCACAATTGACTATCCAAAGTTACCTCATGAGAATATACCCAAAGATACGGTACGTTCCATGGAATAGAAATTGAAAGTTTCCTTCAAAATCAGTACTTAAATGATGATAAATATATTCTTAGTGTCATTTAATTAACATGGGTGTTATACTTGCAGGCAAAATCTTAGCAAATATTCAGATCAGAGAATGACAATCACCAGTGATGTGCTGAAGGGCATGAAAGCAATCAAAATGAATGCATGGGAATTGGCATTCCAGAATGTAATCAATGCAATCAGGAAGTGAGGAAAAAGTAAAACACTTGTATAAGCACTGCATTGATAACTAATATAAAAAGTAATTTTGAATAGGTTGGAAATGAACGTAGTACGAAAATCAAATTTCCTACGGTCCTTGAATTCAGCATTATTTGCTACTCTACCAAAGCTATCAACATTCTTGGTCCTAGTTGCTTATATCAGTATTTACAATGAATTTCCCATAACACAAATACTTCCTTTTAACGGAATCACCATCATCTTTGCTCAGGCAATGGGATTCATGTTGCCAATGCTCCTAAATTCCAGCATAGATGCTCATGTAGCCTTAAAGAGGATCGAGGTGAAAAATAATTAAATCTACCGCAGTGCAATCAAAATTACAATGTTACACACTTACACGGCAAACAGAAGTTTCTGCAAATTCAGCCCACACCAAGATGTGCAGCTAAAGAAATATCTGATAAGACTATGGCACTAGATCTACAACGGGTTTGCTGTTCATGGAACAAGGTAGTTTTCAGACAAATTATACATAACACGTAATTTAAAATCAATATGAAACCAATTTCATTGTAGGACGCATGCATTTTAAACAATGTTACATTCTCAGCAAGAAAAAGTAACTTAATTGGAATCATTGGTAAAGTGGGATGTGGAAAGGTAACAAAAACTTCTCCATACGCCAAGTTCACAGATCTGTGACATTGGGCATCTGAATAACTCATTTCATATACATATTTTAAGAGCACATTGCTGAAGGCTATTCTGCGAGAGATTCCACTTACTTCTGGGAAAATCTATTCACAAGGCAGCATTGCCTATGTACCACAAGAACCGTGGGTTTTCTCAGCAACCATTGAACAGAACATCATTTTTGGACAAGAATTAAACAATGAAAAGCTGCAAAAAGCATTGGAAATCAGTGCACTTGTAAAAGTAAAGATTGAGAAGAGATTTTCTAGCCATTTCTGTTATAATTCTAGCAATAATAGTTTTATCCAAATAAGGACATAAATTCATTTCCAAATGGCTTGCAACAAATTGTTGGAGAAAGAGGAATTATGTTAAGTGGAGGCCAAAAGGCAAGACTGAACCTTGCAAGGTACTAATTTAAAAATTTCCGATTGTAAATATTCCTATTTTCTATTTATTACAAATCATTGTTAGAGCCATTTATGCAGATGCAGATATTTATCTGTTGGATGATCCTTTCAGCGCTGTGGATGTCAGCGTTGGCAAGAACATTTACAAAAAGTAATCTTTCAACTGTATATAATAAAATATTTATATTTTTATAAAGTTAATATTTTGTTATGATACATAGATGCATCACAGATTTCATGAGCAACAAAATATGTGTACTGGCAACACACCAGAATCATTTGCTGCAGAATACAACCATGAACATAATTACTATTTGCGAAGGCAATGCATACTCAAATGTACAGTTTGGCTCTTATTCAAGACTAATTAATGTTACACAATATTAATAATTTACTATGCAATATGGATTTGGCACTGCTGTAATTTCTAGTACCAAACATCAGGCCATGAAAATATTGACAGAATTGAAAACATTGATTCAAATCCTTCAGGTGATGTTCTGGAAAAATGTAATGAGGTAAAGACATGTAAATCAAACTGCATAATTAATTTTAAAGCTATATTACTTTGTGGAGATACTGTAACAAACTCACAATCACAAATGGCAAATGTCAAACCACAAAGCAAAATCTACATTATCCGTGAACATACACTTGTTATAATTTAGAAGTTAGAAGAAATGGAAATGGAGCAAGACTTCCACAAAAAAGGAGGAATAAGCTTCAAAATGTATTATCAATACTTTGCAAAAAACAATAACATTGCTATCTTAATTGCCTTTACTGCAATGACACTTGCATTCAATGCACTTCTTTGCGGATTATTAATTTGGATGGGAATATGGTAAGTTGACAGACAAGTATAAAACAACTTTCTTGTCATAACTGCATTGTAATATGAAGTCTGAACTTTATCAGGATTAATGCAGAAGCTGAAATGCTGCAAAGAAAAGAAATGGCAGCATTGAATTCCACTGCAAATGCAACATTCCACACATATATCGGCAATTTCAATCGCAATTACTACTTCAACATCTATGCGGCCCTAACATGTGCTGTTATTGCAGCTGCATTTTGTGTTTTAGCTATTTTAGCACAAATCTGCTACCAGTCATCACTCAACATACATAAAAATTTGCTTCGCA
>JAVBJR010001098.1:0-7383 GCA_031546965.1 Dysgonomonas sp. | reverse complement strand
GAGAGTATGGATCGCCCATAGGCCCTGTGCTAGCATGCGACGGGCGTTACCTGCGCCTCGCCTGTTTCGCGGTGGGCATTTTTGGCAGCTCGGAATGTGGGGAGGAGGTGCTCATAATGCATGCAGCCTTGCCGAACTTCGGTGGTTCAACATTTATTGTTTAAAAACGGCTGCATTGTTGAACAAATCCGCTTTAGAGGTTGAAGGTACAATCGGTGGGCACACATTGTTAAATTTTCATTAATATCCTGTTTGTTATTTATAAATGCCACTGCGTTTTGTGAGAAAACCTCACAGAATTAAATGTGTTTACATTAAATCGATTATATCGATATGACCGCTGGAGTTGTCATTTGCTGAAGCGCCATAGAAAAACGGCCAGGTGGGCGTGTCTACCAACTTATATGCCAAATTTTCCCAATGAGCTCATTGGTCCATTGGTCTCCCACTCCCTTCAAGCTTTTAGTTTTGTTTTGTGGTTCAATTTACAAAGTTATGCCTTTTCCGAATTAATTCCATGTCCAAAATTTATTCCATTTCCAAATTTGTTCCATTTCTAAATGCGTTCCATTTAATAAATGTGTTCCAATTAATAAATGTGTTGCATTTCTAAATGTGTTCCATTTTGAAATTCCGTTTCTATTTGCAATCCCCCAATTCACTTTCTGTCAGTGTTTTGGTCATGCAAGTTAATTGGCTAAGTTGCAAAGGTCCTTGGTATTATTTCTGTCCAAGCCTCAGAACACAAGCTGTTTCATGGCCTCTCATTACAAGGTGTCAATGCTTAATTGGCCACATTCACATAGTTTAAACCAGGGGGCACCTGAATCATGCGCTTCAGTAACGACCTGAGCATGCTGTGAAGGGTAAATGGGGTGATGCATACTCTCCCCTATCATCCACTCTTGATACTGGTGATGGTTGTGATGGCCCACATTGTACCATCATGGAAGACTGTATTGGAAAATATGGTGCCATCAACTAGTTCAGATGGTTGTGATGGCCATTGTGGTAACATTAATGAGAAATGTGATGCACCATAATGCACCATTAACAACATGCATTATGGTACCATCTCATTGCTGTTATGGTTCTAATGGTCCCTCACACCATCTCTGGTGGTCCATTATAAACCATCACAATTTTTGTGATGGGATGTCATGGTTAGTTCCAGTAGGGCAAACCCGGATGTAAGAGACTTGACAGGGATATCATAAATGTCTCTTACAACCGGGCAAGGACACAATATACCGAACCAGAACTGGGCACATCCAGCCAAATCGAATGGAGAAAACGGCCAGCTACGTGATTGGCTGCCAAACATTGACCAATCACACAATGGCATATATGTACATCATTACATGCCATGTAAAATGCGTCAAAATACCGTCGATACTTGGTCAGTGATTCTGGCGATCTTCCATCATGGAGATTTCATTTTTAGATCACTGAAGGTGTCGACTCTGTTCTGTGAGACTAAATTCAAACATTTTCTACCCAGTACATTGTTTAAATTGTTGTGTCTGTGTTTCATGTGAACAAAATACGGCATGTTTATTGACTTTACTAAACCGACAACTTTCGAATTTAGCCTCGCAGAACAGGAACCCCCTCCAACGTTCCAAAATGTAAGTTCAATTTGGTATTTTTCAATATCGAACAAGCACCACCATGTGGCAATTCGTGAAGCTCAGGCGCATCCATTCCAATTTGAGAGTGCCCAGTCCTGGTTACTGTACGTTTCACTAAAGATTGCGGTAGAAAGGACACCCCGACATGTCTACTGCTTTTTAAGGGGTTTGTGTATTTGAAGCTTGAAGCTGCATTCCGAATCATGATGTCGCTAGGTAAAGGTGAACATGCAACAGCAACCCAAAAACCAGTAGTCTGGGGCCCTCTCGACCGCAATCTTTCTTGAAACTCACAGTAGGTATATTGTGTCCTTGAACTGGGTTTACCTTGCATGCGAGTTTTCTAATTTTCACTATGTATTTGCTATACTGAAGACATTCTGATATAAAATAACCACATAAACTCTTGCACAAATATTAATTTGGTCAGATTAATGTTTAATATGCATGCAAATGTTTGGTACAATGGTAAAACTGTAACACATTTTTCTGTAATATATGTACACTGTACAATGTAGGGCATTTTCAATTAAACAAATTTGTATCTACAAAATGTGTGTTTATACACCATAATGTATGTATGCGATTGGGCAGGTAAGTCATCAGCAGTTTTTTGCCAATGAAATGTCAATTTGACACTTGCAAGTTCCCACTGTGTCCAAACATCTAATAGAGTGATACAGTCACACACCTTATTGACGTCAGAGCGATGTCATAACGAACTCGACCAAACCATTATTCCGTCCCAGCAATGAGCTAATTGGTCAGAGGGATGTTAAGGTAACGACACTCCGACATCACACATTCATAGATTTTAACGGATTTTAGCTGCGAAATCTCCCCTTAGTTCTTCTTAGTTCGTGTTCCATCTGTGGTTCGTCACTGGGCACACGGAAATGACACCGGAATTATGGAGGTTGGCACAATGTTGACACGGAGATTAGGTAGTCCGCGCGTTAGAGCCGCGCCCTTAGTGCTATTGTATGCGCGCCCATAGAGCTATAACAGCGTACAATCCCGCCCTTTGATTCTTAATCCCACCCTGTGACGTTTGACTGTATCACTATATGACTCAAAAACAAAAATAAAAATTTCATTAATCTCTTAAAAAGGGGTATATGTTCTCTAACATCAGGGAAAAAATTCAAAATAAGGCTAAAATTAGTCTATTACACCCGGTTTCCTCTTACATCAGGGTGTCTTGCAGGCGGGTCTGTGTAACATGTAATTTTGTATACCTTGAGGTCGGGGCTTTTAAAAAAACTATTGAAACCGGGTTTCTTTGACATGCGTGTCTCTTACATCTGGGTTCGGCTGTATATTTTGACATGTATACATACATATTACTTTTATTTAAAATTCAGCCACTTTACAAAATGCACGTGTTATGCAATGTTCAGTCATGAGTGTCACACGTGCACAATGCCTGCAAATTTCAGGTTTAAAATTATGAAGTTCTATCTGCAGTTATACTACCTACACAGCTAGGAAAGTTTTATATTTCCGCAAGGGTACATAATTGGTCAAACGATATGCTGCATCATATGTTTTCGATCTGCTCTCCTAACAATTGTGCAAGTTTTGTGTTTCTCAGATATTCCTCTTGACGCTATTCTTTCGCGATTAGGCTATGAAATTAGTGAATATTTTATTTGAATAATTCAAACTTTTACTGTTCTTACCATTGACTAAAATGAACGACTGAAATGTGAAGATGGTACTCTCAAAGTTAAAACTGTGGATACCATTCGAGTTATGCGTGATGGCGTCGAGCAATATGCTGAAAATAAATTGTCACCAACATATGTGCAACGATTTATCGCAGCACAAATCCTCAAGTGGAGAATGGCTGGCATTCAGATTATTTCTGAATCACGTTATGGTATGTACAGAGATGCTCTGCAACAGTATTATAACAATGGTGGCAATGTCAAAAACAGGTTACCCTCAAATTAAACTTGACAAAGACAAAATATATATTTATGCTGATTAAATATTGACCTAGGTCAGCTGACCTTGATGTTGTAGTTGCATTTCGAGATTTTTTTTCCCCCAATGCCATGCATTAAAACACTAAAGCTGGTGCTCCACTAGCAGCTATGTGACGCGAATCGTGTAGCTTTAACGACTCTCCACCTCCTTTTGTTGACATCATTTCCGCATAGTGTTGCTCTGTAGTACTATTGCAGTGCTTTAAAAATAGCTGAGAACACCACAACTATTTTTGTAGTTGTAGCTGCATTTAGCCAATGAGGACGGACATTCGTCATCTTTACCCAATCAGAGAAAATGTGCCCAGTTACATGGCCTTGAATACAAGTGAGTTTATATTTATTTATTGAGTATTGATTGATGCCATCCATATTCAGTAAAAGAATCGCATCACATTGTAGTGTGCCATACCCAAGCTATAGTCGCTGCTACAATCACACAAGACAAATCACAAACTGGCACTTTTCGCGTCGCGTAGCTGCAAGTGGAGCACCACCTTAAGATAAAATCATGTCATTTTATGAATAATATGACCTTATAACAAAAACATTGAATGATGTACATCACCTGTAGTAACAGTTGTTTTTTCATTTAATGTTCTTAGAAATAATTGCAACAGAGTGGAAACAGAAGATTACACACAGAAATTGTATGCATTACACTACTATCATCAGTGTATTGAGAAATGTAAAGATGGCGCAGACTTGGTCAGATCCATATGACGACAACAGTATAGCAACTATTATTCTATTGTCGCCAAAATACCTGAGAGAATTATTTAGCAAACATAGGGTGAGTAATACATTATCAAGCCAAAGTACACACAATATTGGCTGTCAGGGACTCGGTTAACCATAAATATGGTTATCTGAAAATGCCATGGGCCAAAGCTAGTGTATTAAAGGCTAAGAGACTATGCGATCATGGGTGACGTTTCAACGACCTGGTGTACCTCACACGAGGTGGCAGTGCTTCACTAGCCTTGCGGAGCCCTGTTGCGGAGCTTCCAATGCAGTGCCACGTGGTACACCAGGTCGTTGAAACGTCACTCATGATGTTATAGCCTCTTAGCCATTCTTATACTAGCCTTGCCTGGGCAACAATATTTGGAATAATCATATATTCTACTGTATATAATAGAGTATTGCAAATCACAACGTTAATATACATTTTGCATGCATGATAGATTTGCAGACGATTTACTAAATAAAGCAACTGTCGCCGTTTGGTCCTGCACGCAAAACAAAATGGTGATCCGATGCAATACCTTAAGACTAACTTTATTCTCATTGATATATGTTAATAGCGAATTCTGCTAAGAAAATGTTTCACAAACACCAGTAGTTAGGTCCCCCCAGTCCTATGAATCCCTTACGGTTCTGTCAGGTCTTGGACACATCCTCGTCCTGGCAAGATTTTCAGATGACTGCCATTGTTTATTAATTAGGTATTCTAAAGAAACACAATATTTATTCCCAAAATACTACTTCTATTTTTACTGTAGGTTAAATTATTGTTGCGCAATAACACTGCAATGGCCAGGAAGCGCATGATTATTGTTGGAAGAAGTTTACCTGGCTTTATCAAATGGTACAAAGTATTAGGAAACTTACGGATGATCATTATTCCAGTGTGTATCAATGATTGGGTAAGTTTCAATACAGAACATTATTAGTTTTGAAGATTTTAGAAGATTTTAATAGTGACAAGCAGCATGACACATTGTGAAAAGAGCCATGTATCCACACACATGCGGCAGTTCAGCACATCTTCGTTACCTTTGTAACTTTGATCGTTTAAAGCTCGTGTTCGATCATGATTATAAATGAAGTACAGGCGTCAATGCTAAATATGCTAATTTGAAAAGGAGTTGTTTTCAAAAGTTCATCTTGTTGGGTATTTTTTAAATTTTAAAATTCAGGGCGCCAAAATTACAAGTGTGAGGTTGTCAAAGGGTTAATGGTATAAATTAAAAAAGAATGATCACGCACATTCCAAAAATGACAAATGGTTTTTCACAACGTAGCGGAGTACATGTGGCTCAGTCAGTTTCAGGAAATTTGTAACTGACTCGCAAGTGATTCTTGTTTGGTGGGGTAAAATTCTAGTATGTAGAAACTGTTTAAGTAAATAATGGGGCGAAACCATGTGTACAGTCAGTAGGCACTTAGCATATTTTGGTGCAATCGGTGTGCCACACATAAAATCCCGGTTGTCACTTTTGACGCGGTTATGACTTCCCATGACTGTAAGTTTTAGAAAATGATCGGAGACATCCCATTCTTATAAACAAAACTTATTTTATTTAATTCAACCTTGTCTATTTATAAGAATTGTACATTGAAGTTAGATTCGCAAATTGACCAATGAGGTTCGGTGTAAAAATGAAGTAGGCAACTGATAGGCTAGTGAATGACAAATCGGAAAATGTGGAAGGCATGCAAATATTCTGGAACCTTACCGTAAAGACAAAACAGAAGAACGGAAAAACGCCGAATATTCTGAATCTTGCTTGACCGAAAACTAGGAAATTCGCATATTTTTATTTAAAAAACGAATTGATGAAAAAATGCATCAAAATCATAGAAGTGGGTTGCTGCATGGAAAAAAAATTCAACGAAAATGGTGCCGTAAAATTAACCCGGTCAGTTGCCCTGTAAAGGGTGACCAACAGCTGCATTCGTTTATGGCAACTGTTGATTACATCAAGGTGGATGTTAGACAATGGCGCTCTAGGCCCGGTTCTCTTCTATTCTAAATTATTCCGGCGTTAATTATTTATAAAAAAATTTCACGCAACTCAGATTTAATTTTATTTTGCCTTCGAACAGTTATAGTAGGTGCTATAAGGTTACAGTTTATTAATGTTTTCGCTTAATGACTCGTTTTCCAATTACCTAATTCGTACGTTTCGTTGCATAAATAGCCTTGCCTAATTAAAATCTTCCACTTTTGCTTGACTACAACTTTGAGTCCGCATTGGTTTATTTCCTTCCCAAATGTTATACTTCACAGCGTGAGCCTCACAAAATTGTATCAGTTCACCTATGATTGCACTACAGCAAGTTAAAAAATGTATGTCTCAATTATAGATTTATTAGTAATCATACATTTCAGATCCACGGAATTGTGACATCACAGAATGTGATGCTTTACTCAATACATCGTCAAAATAAAACCGTATGGAAAACTTTACCTTTTAAATCATCTCGCCCAGATAATCTTTTGGAAGAAAGACGACACAATGATGTAAAGCTATATGGAATTTTACAAGATGTTTTCATATATGCAGATCTCATTGAAGTAAGTTCAAAAGTGCTGAATTCCAAAAACTAATGAGGCAATTGAAGTTAACCCCAAATGGTATAAGACCAAGTATAACTAAAATAAACTTTTAGTTACAACATATAGCAGTTGAATAATACAAGTACACCAATTGAAATAAAAGAGCGTGGAAGGTCACAAAGTATGGCAAGTGGTGGCAGAGATAGATGGAAGAGCCCATTCCAAAAAGGAGGCTGTGTGCATAGATCACCATCGGGAAAGAGAGAGACAAGATGAGGATCAGAAAGAAGGCAGGGAAGAGATAAGGCAGCTTCTCAATGACTTGATGGAACAGTTGAGAAGTCAGGCAAAGGACATGAAGGAAATGAAAGAAGATATGAAGGAGATAAAACTAATGTGACAGACGATGCAGGGGTGGAAGGAGGAGTTGAGAAAGGAAAGAGAAATAAACACAGCATTAAGAGAGGAGATGACA
>JAVBJR010000954.1:0-9367 GCA_031546965.1 Dysgonomonas sp. | reverse complement strand
TTTGCTATTTGCACCTACCAAATTCCATTTTTTCACGGCAATGGGGTTTCAGTAAGATGTTTCACGTAAAACATTGTTCTTTCAATTATGTCACCAGACAGATGTTTCACAAAGAAAAATGCCGTGCGTGCCTGGCGCACAAGTTGTTTTTTTTTCCATTTTATAATTGAAATCTGACTTCACCAACATTTTTTTCACAATGTTTTTCATGTTTGGTGAGATTTTTAGGGTATGTTAGGAAATGGTGACAGTTCTCCTTTAAATATTCTAGAAGTCAAAGTTTATAAAGTTCTAAATATTCAAACATTTTTGCAGCACTTTCCTAAAATTTAAATTACTCGAAAGCTGAAACAAAATGCAACTTATGTTCTATAAATGTTCATAATTTTACGCAAAAACATCAAACTGATACATACAATGATTGTTTAGAGGCCGTTCATCACAGTCAGTTACTGTTTCCAGTGGTGGAGTGACAAGTAATTACTAGCAATGGCAATTTTTGTATATTTTAATGTGTGTTTAATTAAAATGGATTGGCTTGGGTTAAAAATGCAAAACAGAAAAACACAAGTAGTGCGATTTCAGCTTTGAGTTGTACTGCAGATTTAAGTTATGCTGATGTTTCAACACACTTATGCCTAATGCAATACTGGTAAATAAATGTCATATTTATTTATTAGTATAAATAAGTAATAATTTAGCAAGTAAAATATTTATAGATAAATAATTTTATTTATCTATAAATACATTTAACAGAAGGGCCAGCATGCTGATGTTAAAAATAAAAAAAGTTTTACAATTGTCATTAAAATGCGGCCGGAATGCCGAACAAACGGGTGCGTGGTCTGACATACGTACTTGGTGGCATACCCCCACCGCTACACCAGGCTTAAACTTGAAGAGCCTCAAGAACCTCTCCAACAACTTCAAAAGGGCTGCCTTGTATGGGGCGGCGCAGTCCGACTGGTCCACTCTCGCTCTCCAGTCCAACAACTCGATCGCCCCCACAGAGAAGATCCTTATTGAGTATACATACCGGCTTTATTGCGGATTCATAACTTTCAATTTTTGTTTCTCTCTCCAAATATGCTGGCTGTTGGTGTCGGGTGGTATTGGCTTCCGTCTTTTTATTTTTCCCCCGGCCTTTTGTGTGGGTGGTTCGTACTGTTCCGCTACTTGCTATATCCGCAGGTATGCTTGGTCTAGTTCGGCCTGCTTTGCTTTCAGGGTTTCCTGAGGTTGTGTAGGGTTTTTAGTTTCACATCAAAAGTAACCAAAGTAACAAAGGCGCCAAAAACGTTTGGTACCTTTACTGACTGTTTTCCATTTTGATTGGTTATGCTAAGTCACAGCAATGCCCTGCAAGGTAAGTGCCGTATCGGGACTCCATCTCCCTTCTAATACCCTCAGTCATAAGCCCCAGCAGACGATGTAAGTCACCTGAAATTACATTATTATTACTATTGTATTGTTTGAAAGGAAGAGGTAGACATACAAACAAAGTTAATACTTTTATATAAAAAAGGTATATACTTACATAAATAAGTTCATTGTCATGGTATTTGAAAAGTCCATTTTTGTAGTACATGTGATGTAAAAGCTCGGGTAGCTTTATGGTAGATGGCTGCAAACATTTCGGGATTTATATACTGTGTTTGACATATGCTATTGATGTCTAAAAAATAAAAAATTTTATTTGTCACATATATGTGACAAATAAACTACTCCCATTTCATTGGGGGAATTTTGCCCCTCGTGAAGAGTTTTTACCTTGTAACGGATGTTACAATACTCGGCGCTACTTATGGAACTGAGTATCTAAAAGGATGAATAAATGATAGAAAGTAGAAAGTAATAACGGTATGTAATAAATGCAAACAACACAACGCCAAAAGACCTTGGCAGGACACGAATCGATCATGAACACTTCCTGGATTCACCGGGCACAAACCGACTAAATATGGACAATAAACACCGTGAATACGGAAATAATGCAACCCCAAAAATACCTCTTAATTGAGGTGAATAAAATACCCTTCGCTCACCCGGTCCTTGCTGCGGAGAACCACTCACAAATTCACAACTGCATACAAAACTCGCACACTCTTGACCGCAATTGGACTCAACCGACTCAGTCTGTGGAGGTACGGTGACTAGTTGCCACCCTCGACCAATCCCTCGTAGGTTGGGTGGAGGTGTTTTGTACACTTGCCCACGACCTATGCCCCGCAGGCCTGCTGAAAACAGGTTGGGCTGCTGCTGCTGCTGCTGCTGTGGAATCTCTGGTGGGGGCTGCGATGGGTGGTGATCTCCCTCGAAGATCTCCGTAGTGTCACTATCGGTGTCATCGTCGGCTTCTATTTCTGGATCGGCTGCTTGGGCTGCTTGTCTAGCTGCCTGGTCTGCATCATTTGAAGCACGTAGTATTGCCTAAAAAATAAAGGAATGTCACTCACGTATTTTAAAACAAAAGAAAAATGCAACTCCATGCTTACCCTCTGATGCACATTATCCAACACGCATACAAGTTGGTTTTTATTGCAACTGAAATTTAAAAAAAATAATAAAATAAAATACCGTAAATTTTCTTATAGAAGCCCGGGCTTCGACCGGGCTTCTATACAGAGCAACTAATAAAATATAATGGCGCTTTCACAAGCGGCTGTAATAAATGGGTAGGAAATATTCTCTCTCTTCTTTTGGAGCCACTATATTTGGCTTCGTAAAGCATATAACCATATGTCTACCTAAAAGGCATGATCGAAGCAACATATGTTTTAGGTCATAAACATTTCAAGTTTCTTAGTTAAATTCGTTTCGTCGCACGTAATTAAACCTAAGAAAGTGGGCGTTACCACATAAAGTGTCGTTTGGGATGTGTTGTGGCGTGGGAGTGGAATGGACAGGTCAAGCAGGGTCAACTGGCCCTTATTGGCTAAAATCAGTATTGGAGGGAAACTTTGTTGACCTCCAATTTGTGCATAGTCTGCATCAATATTGTATAAAAACCCAGTAAAGCACAGAGCTAAGGGTAGTAAGAGAGTGAAAGAGAGCAAGAGTAAAACACATAGCTGTCGGTATTCCCCGCAGCTAGGAAAGTTTGTAAGTAAAAGGTCATAGCTGACGGTATTCCCCGCAGCTATAAGCAATGGACACCAAGTAATTTAAACTGTCGGTATCCCCCGCAGTTTTTCAACAGTTCTAGAAGGTCTGCCGGTAACCACCGCAGACCCATCATTAGTAAGTGTAAATATATCATATTGTATCATCTTAAGTGTACAGGGGCTCTGTTAGGCTTTTCCATTATACTCCCATAGAAATTACGGAATTCATTTGAGTAATTAGTATAAGTGTTATGAAGTAGTGTATAAATGTGTAAATAAAATACTTTTCTTTTTGGTACAAAAATCCCCTAGTTAGTGTGAATTATTTTAGATATAGTACAAGAAACGTTACATGGTGGAGGTGCGGGGTAGCCTTTAAAGGAAATAATTTTATTCACCAGAAGGACCAAAAATAAAATTTTAAAATATTTACTTTTTGGAAATAAAAATTAAGCAGAGAAAAATTACTGATTCAAGTAATGGGGTGTCCACTAGGCAGAAAAAGAGGGCAGAAAAAGATCTTCCTGAAGAAATGGAAGAAGGATAAAAAGAAACCAGTAGTTTAACATCAGCTATGGAGCAAATATTGCCCCAATTAACTGAAACCATTGTGAAAAGAGTTTATAAGCAATGGGTCAAAAATCCCTTGACCCCCCACAGCCCACGACCCCTCCTGAAGGAGAAAGTGAAAGGGAGAGTGTCACTAGCAGAGAAGGGGAAAATATAAATCATGTCAGTGAGCCCAGTGATTATTCACAAGTAGATGGGACATTGAGACTCGTAAGAAATGAGAAAAATTTGCCCTTACCAGAATATGATGGAAATAGTGATGTTAATGAATTTCTTATGGAATTTGAGGCTGTAAGGGCATGCAGAAAGGCTGAACAAAGAAGAACAGGCTAGAAAGCTATTTAGACAGTTGAAAGGGACAGCTAGAAAATGGTATTTAATGGAAGGGTCAAGATTATTGGATATGAATTGGGATGAAATAAAACCAGAATTAATAAAAGCATTTCGTCCTGAAGATTTTCAGGCAGATTTGTTAAGAAAATTGATGACCAGAGTGCAAACCGAGGGGGAATCCATACAGGATTACTGGATCGCCAAATTATCTTTGTGTTGCGCTTGAACCCACAGATGGAAGAAGGTGAAAAACGTGGTCATTTAAAGAGTGGCCTTCTCCCCCGTTATAAAAGGTCCATTGCAGGATTCCTTCCATGCCCACTGAATACCATGTGGGCAAAATTAATAGCTATTGAAACTGACTACAAACAGTGGTCAAATGACAAAAAATTCAAAGAAAAAGATAAGGTTAAGGATAAAACTTCCGAAAAAGAGAAGGAAAAGGGTCCCACAAAGCTAGAGCCCAACAAACAGAAAGATAAAAATGGTACCTCAGAAAAGGGTCCCAAAAATGGAGCAGAGAAAAAGCCTTTTAAATGGCTTCCAATAGAGGTAATAACATGTTATAATTGTGACAAAAAGGGCCATTTTGGTAAAAATTGTACGGAGCCCGATCGCAGAAAAATTGCAAAAAACTAGTAGGGCCTGTTCCAATAACGGAGCAGGAACAGATGCAAGAGAGCCAATCAAAAGCCTCGGTAATGTTAAATGGTGGAAATTTGATTTATGTCCCGATAGAAATCAATGGGCATAAATTGGAAAATGCATGCATACTGGGGCAGAAGTTTATGCCATAACGGGTTATACAATCTTTAAACCTCCCAGTTAATGAAGAGAAACCTACAGCACTATTTGATTATGATAGGAACCCATTATCGTCTTATGGTCAGGTAGAGGTGAGTTTTAGGGGGAAGAGAGTAAGGCAAAAGTTTACTGTCACAAAGGGTAAGCATTCTCCAGTATTATTAGGTAATGATTTTGGAGAGCGAATGAACCTGATAATAGATCAGGGTAGGACAGAGGTGTATTTCAGGGAATATATTTTTGGCAAAGAGGATCAGATTCCAGATAGTTTTTGTACAACTGTACCAAATGGGGTGGCAAGTGTGGAATAAGACAGATTCCATCACAGATTCCATCACAAACCTCTGAAGGGTTAGAAACAGGTAGAGGTACAAAACATTGGGATAGGGTTGGACCAAAAGTTTCCCTAGAAATCACAAAGGAAAGTAGTGCATGTTTTCCAAAAGATAGTGAAAAGCAAGCCAAGAAGAGAGACGATCGAGTTTTCCCATAGAGGATGGGGGCCACTTGAAAAATAAGGAAGCACCTACAAGGTGTGGAGATGAACAGCAGAGGGTCTGCTCAACTCATAGGGAGGATAGTGACAACATTGAGGAATTTACAAGAGAAAAAACTTAAATGGAAGAACCATTATGAATGTAAAAGAGGTAGTATTAGCTCCCTTCCCAACAGCCACTGTCCTGTGTCGTTTACCTGAAACTTCAAAGGAAGGTAATGAGATGTTGATAGTTAACAATACCAAAAACTACACATCAAGTTGGAGCTAAGCTAGCACAAGCATCATTTTGACCACTACTAACCGTCTCTGCCAGCTAAATGCAGCTAATTTGACAGGTGGGGATGTAAAACTAGTAGCTGGGCAAACAGTAGAGTACGTTGAGGAATTAGGAAAGGCAGAAGTAATAGAAGTGAGTAATCCCGATGCACCGTATTTCACTCAGGAGGGGAAGGATACCCTGCAAATTGGGGAAAACCTTGATGAAGCCCAGAAAGAGGCATTATGAAGACTATCAGAAGGCTATTGCACTGAATTTGCCTTTTCACAAAGAGTTAAGAGACAGTGGCATCCCAGCTAGGACTACACCACCTCTCGGACAGATTATCAAGGAAGGGCTACAGGAAATGTTAGAGGCTCAAGTGGTTCGGTCCTCTAGTAGCCCATATTCAACTCCGGTGATGATTGTCAGAAAGAAAGATGCAACATACCGGTTTTGCATTGATTACAGAGCCAACAGACCTTCGGCCAGGACTCTGCGGCGTCATCGCAGTCGACCGGCAGCACACAGTCGCGGGGAGCAGGCGATAATAGCACTCACCGTTAGAACTCATGCATTATCATTGGAAGTGCCAGCGGGCGAACGGTTGTCTAGTGCCTCTCCAAACACTCCTGATGTTCCCAACACTAAAGAGATGTCCTCACCTACTCTGGAGACTGAAAGCCTGCACAACCGGGGAGCACCTCAGAGAAGACCAGAAGATGAGGAGTCCATGCTGAAAGCTGTCTTTCAAACCCCCACAAGAGTCACCAAACACTCAGTTTCCAACCTCCCAACTCACATAAGAGACACACGTCTGTGGTAGAAAGAATACACCCACCTAGGACGGAACCATTGGATACAGAGGATGAAGCAGTTATGCCCACCTATGCAGTTGCAACCGTGTAAAATGTACATGCGCTGGGCAGAAGTTTCCCAACGTTGGGAATGGGAGGCTTTTAAACAAAAGCAGTTTGGAAAGTAAAAGTAAGAGAAAGAGCATTTGCAACCCAAAATTGAAGTGGATGCCATGGCATCCTTTTAGTCCAGGGGTCTAATAAATGGGTAGGAAATATTCTCTCTTCTTTTAGAGCCACTATATTTGGCTTCGTAAAGCATATAACCATGTGTTTACCTAAACGGCATGATCGAAGCAACGTATGTTTTAGGTCATAAACATTTCAAGTTTCTTAGTTAAATTCGTTTCGTCGCACGTAATTAAACCTAAGAAAGTGGGCGTTCCCACATAAAGTGTCGTTTGGAATGTGTTGTGGCGTGGGAGTGAAATGGACAGGTCAGGCAGGGTCAACTGGCCCTTATTGGCTAAAATCAGTATTGGAGGGAAACTTAGTTGACCTCCAATTGGTGCATAGTCTGCATCAATATTGTATAAAAACCCAGTAAAAGCACGGCTAGTGGGAGAGATTGAAACAGAGAGCAAGAGTAAAACACATATCTGTCGGTATTCCCCGCAGCTATAAGCAAAGGACACCAAGTAATTTAAACTGTCGGTGTCCCCCGCAGATTTTCATCAGTTTCAGACGGTCTGCCGGTAACCACCGCAGACCCATCATTATTAAGTGCAAATATTCAATATTATATCATCTTTAGTGTTCAGGGGTCCTGTTAGGCTTCTCCATTACACTCGCATAGAAAATACGGAATTGATTCGAGTAATTAGTGCAAGTGTTAGTTATCAAGTAGTGTATAAATGTGTAAATAAAATACTTTTCGGTACAAAAATCCCCTAGTTAGTGTAAATTACTTTAGATAGAGTACAATAAACGTTACAATACATAAATAAACAATGACAAATGAATAAACAGCAATGACACATCAATACAGAATTTGAAATAAACACCACTACATAACAAATCAATTAACACAAACACTAATGAATAACGAATGAACATGCACCAATCATGAATATAAGCAATGCATAATGAGTAGGTACACAGAAACATGAGAAACGAATAGTGTAATCAATGAATACACAATAACAATTCAAGAACTCACACAAACCATCTCAATGAATAATTAATAACGGATAATCAGAGAATAACAACCATAATAATAACAATTCCATTCACAATACATGACAATTTCATAAACAATCAACCACAAATTAATTACGAATCAAACACCGATGATATATAAAGAATGACAATGGCAGCTTCAATGACAAATGAATAACGAATCATTACTGACCAAGGAATGAATATGCAAAAATAATATATCAATAAAACAGTACAGAATGAGAAATGATTAACTGCACAACAATGAAAATGTTTCCGGCTCAAAATTTGTGTATTCTTATGTACCTCCACCTGCTCAATTCCAAAATCAACATTACAATGACCGATTAGCTCTTGTTTTGGATATACAGTGACATGTCATTTTTAGAGTCTACATTTTTGGTATGGGGGCAATTTCGTTTTTGGGAGTTGTCACACCTGTCAACTGACATACAACAGTATGTACCCACCATACGTTTGTAGGTTATAAACACAATAGCTGTTGTTGTTACCGAGTTTCATATTGTATACGTATTTTCTCCAACATTTCTGGTTTTCGAGTGCTTTTCAAGTGTACATTGTTTTATATCACTATGCCACGAACATGTTTAAATTTTCTTAATAATTCACTGCTCTACATGTATCCACGTTGGCACATTATTGTTGCATGGTCAGTAACAGGAGATGCTGATGATAAATATACAGGATGTGCACAGGAAGTGCACAGGAAGTGCAAAGGGCGCCGGAGGGACGCATCCATGTCAAGAGACATTCAAATATAAGTAACATCATCACCAGCCTGACCCGTTAGAGCGATATGCCAACAGTAATGACCAAAAAGTGTATACCAAAGTTATTTGCAATTGGAACACCCCAGCGGACCGGGTTGTTACCAGATGCAAAGTATGAACTATGTCCTTTGCTTAATTCTTTATGAATTTCTGTGGAAATTCTTGTGAAAATTGTCACTATGGACTTAAAATTTTCACATTTCACTCTCATTCAAAAATTAATCAAAGGGCTTGGCCCCAACCAAAGAGTTGGAGGTTAGAGGCGCAAGCTGTATGGGGAGTGTGGGACATGCACGTTTGTGATGATGTCACAAAAGTTGGAATGTCCGTCCGCCATGTTGATGCGGCGCTCTCCGTGCATTGCCGTTTGTATGACGCCTAAATGATCATTTGGAGCTAGATTTCATATTAAGAATTAATTATGCTGCAATAAGACATTGATTGGGTTACAACCATGTAGCAGGATGCCTAATAAACTGGAAAACCTTTAATTATACTGAATGGGCTTTCATTTTACCATTGAAATATCCATGGGGTAATCCGGGAAAATATACTTGGAATTGAAATTAAAGTTCAGTAGACAAAATAAAACCGCTTATCTTGCAAGATGTGAAGGCATAATTTATGAAATACACATCATCAGTAAAGAAAACTTCTACCCAACACATTGGGAAAAAAGTATGGCTCAGTGTGCATATGGTGTGTTTCAACCCGCATCAACATGGATGCCCATGATGCAGCTCAATTCCGCGCATGCGCAGATGACTTACCCTTAGCATAAAACCACACCAATAAGTGGGAATGCGCCTCCGTCTAACCTCCAACTCCTTGCCCCAACCTTGCACCTTATGACTTTCATGTGTTTAGTTCCATGATAAAGGATTTTGTCAAGCAGTAGCAGAAGTGATCGAAAATTCAAATCCAAATTGATTGCCTTCAGTTGGATGGATATTTTTGAAAGCTCGCATAGGCAAACTCACACCAAATTAACATAA
>JAVBJR010000047.1:0-2716 GCA_031546965.1 Dysgonomonas sp. | reverse complement strand
GTCGGACAGTATCGCGCCGTACGCTCCGAAAAAGTACCGACAGCGTACAGCGGTCGGAAATGACGTCACGGTGCGCATGCGCAGAACGAAAACGCGGCGCGTACGGACCGCGTTCGCGCCTAGTGGACGCCCAGCATTACAGTTCGAGGCATGACGTCACAAACAAGTTAACCCCAAACGAGTTGAGCAAGAGGTGGCGAGAGACAGGTAGTTATTCAACATTATCCAACAGGTGCTAAATGCTAATATAGTACTACACACAAGTCTGGGCTACGTAAGGAAACTACAACCCATTACCTATCATTCTATTGGCTAGATTTAAATAATTATTCCATCCTTGGTTACGCCTTCCGGAAAGCGATGCCAATAATTTTATTTCATCGAATGTATCACCCAATGAGATGATAATCGAATAATGGCTGCCATAGAAAGGCTCCGCCCACTACCGTATCCGCCAATAGGAATTGGAAATTGTGTGGATTAACGCTACTGGCGGCTAGGTGGCGATAGTAGTGCATCGGTTACAATGAAGATCCCCGTAGTTGATTTTTGTGACGGAAAATTTGTCCAAAATGGCTGTGGAAAATAACAACTTCGTTGGAAATCACAATCCGCTTCAATCGTCGCTAATTATCAGCCATCTACGCGAATTTCGACGATCAACTGGATGAAGAGGATGACGATTAACTTGTGGATGATTATTATGAAGATAAGTTAAGTGGAATTTCATTTTTTAAACGTTTTCCAGCGTTGTAGGCCTAACGGCTGTTTCGGCATTGTGATGCGTAATTTTCATTCGTGTTTCCAGACTTGTTCACACAATAATTAGAGGATTGAATGCGGATAAAGGTAATGGTACATCGTGGTGCTTAGGTTGATTCTACCTTAGCCAGGTTTAAGTTTAAAAAATAAATAAATAAATACAAATAAATGGCATTGTTCACCTCATACTCTCATATTTCTTTGGTGATTTTTTATTAAATAGAGCTTAATAATAATAGTACTTCCCCAAAATCTGATCTTTATTCCCATGATAAAAAATTCGTGCAGGATCATGTGAAGCCTGCAGGAAAAGCTGTGCCGGATGATGTGCAGGAAGTATGCAGGATATTGATACCTATTCCTGCAGGATTATACATGTACAGGACATAGTTTGCAGGATTGTTTATGCAGAAACCGTTCCTGCAGGAGTAATTGCCCACAAATGCCTATGCAGGACGATTTCCTGCACACTTATCTTTTTAGAACAATGCTTGCAAAATTATTGTGAATTGTGCAAAACATTTAATTTAATTATGTAACCAATCAAATAATTCGAATTGGAATGCATTTTGTTATATCTTCTCATAATTTAAGCGGTATTTTTAAATATAAACAATTAATTACTTTATTTCGGCTGGCCTATTCAATATGCACATGTTTGTAGATTAATTAACTTATCAGGGTACCCAGTGATCAGGGATTTCAGGGAAATATCAGGGAATATAATTTCCTGTAAATAATCAAGGAAATATCAGGGAATTTTGGATTTTTGCCCCTAAATGTGGTCATTCTTTCAAGTTACCTAGCTATTAGTTGGTGGGGTAATTTAGTGATGTGCTAAACAGACCTAGAGGAAATTTGTGAAAACGTCACATTTCTAGTCATAAGCTACAGTCGAACCTCTATAACTAAAATCCAAAGGGAAACCAAAAAAACTTTGAGTTATAGAAAATTTGAGTAATAGAAACTTAAGAAAACTTTTGTATACAATTCAATGTCACAAAATACTAAAATTTGTTTATTTCATCAAATCGCTTCCATAAATTGTCATATTGCAGCTGTTTCATATTTTTTCTCTGATCAGCAGTAAAAAAATCACCAATAGTATATTCATACAAACATTGGAAAATATTATCAGATACATTTTTTTTTGAAAAGGATGCTCTAAGCGGACTGCAATTATATTAAATAAACCAGTTTGATGTGGTCTCTTGAATTAAAGGAGAACTGACACGGGGAAAAAGTATCCTGAAAATGGTGATAAAGAAAGTAAGACAGAGAATAAATACTATGAGTTGAAACGGAATCTCTATGAAAATTATTAAAAAAAAGTTATTAGCAGTAGAAGTTAGGCAAAATGGCCATGCCCAAGCCACACCTTCCATAGGGATTTGCAAGAAGTGATTGACGTGGCTGTGCCTTTTCATGGCCCTGTGTGTTATAGGTATAGGAGACGACTTTGGGTTATATCTCTGCAATCGCTCAACAAGTCGGGCTCAAATTTTTTTTGCAACGTCGGGTAGTATACCTGATAGCCTGTGCCGAGTATTTTTGAAATCCGTTACCTAGGGTATAGTCGTGTCAGATGTCCTTTAAGGAAGTTTTTCACTGCAGGGGAATTAAAAATTGGTTGAGTTATAAAGTTCGAGTTCTAGAAAAATTTAACACGGGCTATATAGGGATTTTGGTCAAAAAATAAACATTTATTTGAGATATAGTAAATTTGAGTTACGGACGTTTGAGGTCTGGCTGTATTTGTTGTCGAAGTGCGCAGCATTAATTCTCATCCATGCATGAAGTTATTTTGTTGGAATTTAATGTATTCATACTCTGGTTTTCTGTAAATGTACTAAAAGAGCTCTTCACAAAAGTTGAACTCTTGTTTTCAAGTACATATAATGAATGTAATACTGTCGGGAAAACAAGTAAATATGAAATAAAATACATTTTAGGG
>JAVBJR010000468.1:0-2563 GCA_031546965.1 Dysgonomonas sp. | reverse complement strand
CCCAAGTCCTCTGCACCCTCCAGAGGTACCAGGTCCACAGCAGCACTGTCAACCCAGCCTGAAGGTCAACGACAGTCATCCAGGTCGCCCCGAGGAACCAGACCTTAAGTTACACCAAGCGCTTGGTCAAGCGGACAAGCGCCTCTGCAAACCACAGGCACTGGACAAGAGGACCAGAGCCCTACCAAGCATCGACCAGCCCTGACATTCCTAGAATGTTTACCACGTTTTAAAGTATTCTACCATGCCTTTTGTAATGTGTTTAAACCTAAAAAGTTGACTGCTGTATAAGCTGGAAAAATATAATTACTCCATTGACCATGCTGTCCTGTAATTTGACCCCATGATAAGAGAGATAAGCAAAAACCCCGTGTCAACAATTTATTTGCAATTCCTTGTCACATGGGTATGCTCAGAAGTCATTGGTCAATTGACTGCCAAACTTTCCCCAGATTGATGCATATCAAGGCACTGTATTATTGTATAACTTTAATTCTGACTGTCATTACCTTTGTGTTAATATTGCATACTAATGCATTTTGAAATCTGTTGACCACCTGTTAAACTTGACCGCTTGTGTTCAATATACGCAAGTTTTGCTGTACATGCAAACCTTTACATTCAAATGTGTCACAAATGTAAGTATTGTTAGGTAGTCTGAAAGTTAGCTATTTTTTAACATAAAAACTGTTTTTAGTGTACCATTTGTCCCAGCACTGCAGAAATCAAAGAATACCCTCCTGATAGAAAGTCATTGATTGTTTGTATTTTGTTAGTTTAGAGCAAAATTTAGCAATGGTCATGATTTTATCGCTTTGTCCAACCTTACAGTTTAAAACGTTTTCCCTGCTAGAAACTTTTTCATGGAAACAAACAAATACGGAAGCATAGTGCAACTGTACATGGCAAAAACAGTTTGGTTTGGGCAATCAACAGCTTGAAAAATGTACTTGCATACTTATCATGCGCGAAATATGGTTGTATTAAAACAGCACAGTAAAAATGATGCCAAAATGAAGGATATGCCTGGAGAGGCTATGGGTCTACGTACTACAGTTAGCACGCTTGCATGCTTGCGAAATTAATGGATAGGTTAGGAGGGGCCTCCAGGTTAACACACTGCCTGTGTATAAGACCTGTTGGCATCAGGATTTAAGACTAAATTTTTGGTTGAATACAGCTAAGGCATGTAGCTTGTATATGCGTATTTGGTATTTTAAATAACTACTGGACTTTTGTTTGTTCGTTTTTTAATAAAAGTATTATTTATTCATTTGTCATAGTATATTACAACTTCTATTTGTACGAAACACTGCAGTTGACTTAAAAAGCACTTTACTTTTGAACTGTGGTTTAAAAATGGTAACACCTGTTAAATATAAAAACTACATTTCATACTGCAATAATTCACAAAAACTGCAGTAATTTATGTAAAAACAGCTGTAAATTGTTGCAAGGGACATTGTGCGTGGGAACCGGTGGAACCCTTACGGCCATGTGGACATTTAATTTGTTAAAAAATTCATGTGTGTTTTGTTGTGGACAGGTACCATGCAACCAGGTCTGCAGAGCAAAAATACATGGAAATTGTACAGTGTCACTTTACTTGTGGCATCTGCTTAGAAACACTGATGAATGTATGTATTTGATGAGCTAAAAAACATAATTTGTCTGACTATCTAAATGGTTGCCACTGGTATGAAACCCCTGGAAAAGCAATTACATAGTGAACGCAACAAAATGCGCATCTAGGAGAAACCCAGATGCCAGATTTTTTGGCGCAACCGTATTTTGTATTTGAGAATCTGTAGTATGTGTTTTTCTGAAATGGTTAGATTTAAAGAAAAATTGTATATTGTCAGTCGGGGAAAATGGGGTATTTGAACATCTAAGAGCAGTGGCAACACTTAGATACCCTGTTGTGTATTTAATAAAGTGTGATTATTTGTGAATTACAACTAATGTTCATGCTTGATTTATGTGCAGGCCACAACTTTAAATTGTGGGCACACATTTTGCCACAGATGCATTACCACGTCATATAGCAAGTGCTTAAAGTGCCCAATATGTAGGGCAGATATTAAATGCCAGACAAGCCCTATTGCAATAGGCAATTTTCTTGCTGAATTGTTTCAGCATATGCATGCAGGTGTGCAGCAGCAGCAGCAAAGATCAAATTTAATTGTGGTTTTTGACATTTATAAGTAATCCCCTTTGCAGGCAATCAGCAGATTCAGTTTGCCCCTCCCCTTGCTCCTGCCCCTGCCCCTCCACCTGCTCCTGCCCCTACACCAGAAGCAGAAGTATTGACAGTAATAACCATACTATATTATTTATTACATGGCTTATGTTTTGCCCCACATTTTCTCACCAGGTGAAATTACTCTTGATGTCTTGTGATGAGCCAAAACACATGCCACATCTTAAAGGAGAACAGAAAGGTGAAATCGCGATCGCACAGATTTGCTTGTGAACGTGAGATTAGTTAGTTTAATCGCTAGTCTACAACGTAAAAATAATCCGGAATTTATTACTTACGCGGTTGATCAGGATTGAAACGCCG
>JAVBJR010000945.1:0-3670 GCA_031546965.1 Dysgonomonas sp. | reverse complement strand
CTGTCCAATAGGTTTTCCGGGAGGTATCGTCAAAATAGTTGGCTTCCGTCCGTCAACTGAAAAAGCTGTCCGGCCGTAATGCATGATTGAATCATAATCGTATTTGAATCCAAAAGTCTGCGTCGTACTTAGGGTAAGTTTGTCAAAATTACTTTGTTTTCCTGAAGAAAAAAATGCATGAATATTAGTGTATATTCATCATCATAACTTGGATACAAAGTGAAGTTGCAAGTGTGAGCATATATGTATATATCGGAGCATCGTTATGCATAAATTATCTTGGCACGATATTAAATGGCATTTCATACTATAGCAACTCACCACGTTGAACGTTGCCCAATATAACTTTTATGAATTTATCTCTGTCGTGGCGAGACTGCTCGTGCCAAATTCCCAATGCATGTAATAATTCATGCATGACTGTGCCCCTTTGCACACATCCAGGATTTCTTAAGGAAAGGTCCTGCCTGCCACCTATGCGTCCCACGGACGAGAAACACCTGAAAAATGCATAGTTATTTCCGCTTTAAAGTTTGGTTGTGTTCGTTGTTTTCTTGGCTTAGGGTTCTTAAAATTTAGAACTGTAAACTGATTTTTAAAAATTGGTAGAAAAGGTGGAAAAATACGCCAGTTCACATTAAATACTATTGCTTCTATCCCTGAAAGTGGGAGTTAAAATTGCAATTGTTTTTTTTGTCCCCTAATTTGACACTGTGACAAGAAGTCCCTGAAGGCAAGGAAGTTATTTGTTGTTCCTGGTCAGCAGGGGGTAGACATACGTTTGCTTATTGTAATAATAAACCGTTCAAATGAAATCGGATCACTATTTTTAACTAGCCCTTGAAAACGGCTAGTTAATTACAGCAATATATGAGGAAGTTGAACATACGAAGGTTCGTTAAAAATCACGTGGGCTTCAGGAGACTGTGGATTCCGTTCACGAAAACTAGCACTTTGGTTGGTCCTTAAACCACATCATCAACACTGCGACCACGATGTCTGCATTGGAGTTTTTTTATAGTTGCCCTTTAAAACTTTTTTCCTTTGTTCTAACCCTAAAAAACTTTAAATGGACAGCCATTGAACTCTGATACAGACAATTCATCGCATGAGAACCAGAGGGTTCTATCTAGCATTTTTTGAAAAAAAAATGAGATTTTGAGGGATTGTGTTATAGCTTATCTGGTACTACATACTGAAACCCAGTTTGTAAAATTTAGAAGAAACAAAAGATGCAGCTAACAAAAGCAAGTTTCTAACTGCTATACTTTCCTATGCTTTCTACTAGTTTCATACTCGATTATCTCAGAACTGCAGTCTATGTAGAAGGTGTGTTGGAAAAGAGCTGCCTTTGTTAACAATAGGTTGATTGAGCGGTTGGGTAGGGTTAGGGTTCGTATGTTGGACTGGTAGGGCCTCCATCCATCGCATGGGTAGTTGGAGCGATGAGGGGGTGCACTTCAGCAGAAAAGCTAGTAGGACAGTGGGGGGTAAGGTTGCCGAGTTTGTACAACATTTTTAGGTTAGATGCTGGCCAGGGTCGTGGGTCTGAAAGGGCTGGCAGGGAAAGTAGTTGTGAAGTGCATGCAAGCACGGTTAACAATGAGAACAAACCAGTGAAATCAGTCCTTACACATTCGTTAAATTGTTTATATACTAATGCGTGAAGCTTAGAGAACAAGATCGATGTGTTAGAGGGGGTGGTACAAATGGAAAGGGTAGATTTATTTGGTGTTACAGAGACTTGGGGGACTGATGCTAGTGTCTTGCGTATTGAGGGTTATACATTCCACTGTAGGGCTAGAACTGATCGAAGGGGAGGGGGTTGGCTTATATATCAGTGATGGCCTACACATTAGTTCCGTGGTAAGGGACTACAGTGCGGGTACAAGTGTAGAATCACTATGGGTTGAATAGTTGTTGGGGAAAAATGACATACTTAATGTTGGGGTAATCTACAGGCCTCCAAATGCAGAATTGGAGTATGATGAGGGAATCTCATATCAGTTAAAGAGGGGAGATGGTGGTTATGGGGGACTTTATCTTTCCAGGGATAGATTGGATTTCACATTCCAGTATCGGGCTTGGGGAAAAATTTTGGAAAGTTGTGGACGACTGTTTTTTGACCCAGCATGTTTTGTGGGGAACAAGAGATGGTAACACACTCGATTTGGTGCTCAGTTCGGAGCCACATTGATTGCAGGAAGTGGAGATTGGGGAACATTTAGGGGATAGTGACCATAATATGATTCGTTCCTCATTGAATGGCAAGAAATCTGGTACAGATAATTGTATGATGGTCCCAAAGTTTAAGAGGGCAAATTATGTGGGGCTTCGTGACAGGTTGGGTCAACTGACTGGTGGGAACTGCTAGCAGCAAGTCGACCAAAGCAATGTGGTTGAAATTTAAGGAGGTGTTAGATACAGGGGTTAAAGACTTTATGCCCTTACAGAAATGGAGGGTGGGGCAAGGCATTCGGTGCATGTTGTTTAATGGGAAGGTGCGGGATAAATTTAAAAGAAAGCAACGGTTGTTCAGAGATTTAAATAACCACTGTCCGCCGGCGGCTGTTGCGGAATATAAACAGTCGCAGAGATCTGAAAAGGGAAATTAGGATAGCCAAGAAGGGTGTTGAAACGGTGGTAACTAACAATTTAAAGCAGGATACCAAATCATTTTACAAGTATATATGTCGCAAGAGCAATTTCCGGGATATAATAGGGCCACTGATTGATACCACAGGGCAGTTAGAGACACGGGATGGGGAAATGGCGGACATGTTCAACAGCTACTTAGCGTCGGTTTTCAGTAAGAAGTCTGAAATTGACATGGATGCCGAAGCGCGGGGATAATGGGCCATACATTGGGGATGTCAATGTTGACAGGGATGTGGTGTTGAAGTATATGCAACGTATGGGGTCTTAAAAGAAGTAAAGGCGGAGGTTGTGGATGCACTTGTTGAAATATTTCAAGAGTCTATCGAAACAGGGGAGGTTCCTATGAATTTCAAATGTGCAAACGTTGTGCCTATATATAAAAAGGGGTTACATGATGACGCTGGAAATTATAGGCCAGTCAGTCTGACATCAGTGGTGGGTAACTTTTGGAGTCTGTTATTAGGAATGCTCTTCAGGAACATCTGGAGGATAATAATTTAATTAAGAACACCCAGCATGGGTTCAGAAAGGGTAGATCTTGTTTGACAAACTTATTAGAATTCTTCGAGGTAATCACTGAATGGGTTGATTTGGGTTCTAGTGTAGAAATCTTGTTGTTGGATTTGGCAAAGACATTTGATAAAGTTAGCCACAGTAAAGTTATTCGAAAGCTGAGAAAAAAGGGTGTGACAGGGAAACTGTTATGGTGGATTAAAAATTGGCTGACAGATAGAAAACAGCGGGTAGTTATCAACGGGGAATATTCAGATTGGTTAAGGGTTAATAGTGGTGTGCCTCAGGGATCGGTATTAGGGCCACTGTTATTTCTAGTTTATATTGATGATTTAGAGGAAGGTATCCTCTCTAAACTTAGTAAGTTTGCCAATGATACCAAGTTGGCTGGTGTTGTGGATTCACTGGAGCAAACCCAGGAATTACAAAGGGATTTGACCAGATTGGTGGATTGGGCTCAAAAGTGGGATATGCAATTCAATGTTGATAAGTGTAAGGT
>JAVBJR010001210.1:0-2918 GCA_031546965.1 Dysgonomonas sp. | reverse complement strand
CGCATTATGCAGCTACAATGTATGCTCCAGATTGTTGATAATTTTTACCTAAAAGCATTTCTTGCAAAACAGTTGCTGTTGATTAATTTACAGAGAAAACGTAATGATTTCTTAAATAACGACAATTTTATTTGTGATTTGCTCCTAAAATTTTACTCAAACAAATGCTTCGAGTTCATAAGAATATCGAATATTATACATTCAAAAATTGGCTTTGAATGCCCAATTATAACCTGAAAATAGTTGCATGGTTTTGTCTACCCTTTTAGTTTCGGTTACATGGGCGCCGCCGCCATCTTGCAAATACGTTCCAAAAACGTCACTTGTCCGCCATTGCATTCGGGCAAGGTCCTATACGCGAGACTACACGAGACCAGTGAGCCATATATAACTACGGCGATTGTGCACCATGTTTCGGTAGAAAAATGGCAAAGGTCAGGATGGAATACGATCCGGTAATAACCGCACGTTGGAATTTGACACTGGGAATGATTTAGCAGGTTTATTTTTCTTTATTGATGTTCTGTTTTAAATATTACTGCATGGCTACGGAACACATGATGCACGTACCAAACACATAAAACATTTGGGCATGCATATTTTGCCATTTTAATAAATATAAATTTGTGTACATGTTAACAATATTATATATACTACTGTTCATGGAAAGCGCTTTCTGCACAAAATGAGATAAATTAATATATTACGAAAATACACAAGTCTTGGTTATATATACGATCAAATATTTTCTGAATATTTACAACCATTATAAAAACCTACACTCTTGATAGAAAATATATTCACGCAAATTTGGTAAATATAACATAAAATTAAACTTTCCAAATAAAATATGCAATAATTTTCGCCAGTTATAATATTTGCTGTTAAAAGCATGAGAAATGCATTTTGTTTAACACTTTGAAATAATGCCACATATATGTGTTTATGTATTTATATTATAGTACACGTTTGTGAACATTAATTTAATTATAACGTATTTTCAGAATAAATGACTAAAATAAAAATGTCAACAACTGCAAAAACGCTAATGTTTCATTATATTATATATATAATCAAGTTCACAAACTTTCTATTACATTTTAATACAAAAATTGGTATGAATAATAATTTATATTGTTTGAAAAACTTACTGCAGAACGTTTTCGTGGTTGCTGGGTGTTTCATAGCTATTTGAACACGCTCAAACTGCGGAAAACGGAAAAAAGACGGACTTTGTGCTATGTAGCGTGTGCAATTACGAGCTTCGCTTACCCGAATGCAATGGCGGACAGTACGTTCGGCGCAGCGCCCTCTGTTGCGAACTTTTGTCCCTGAAAGGTTCTATAATTTCGGTGTTTTGTACTTTTTCACTGCAATCAAATAAGGCCCATTTTAGACATTAACCATTTTCCAAAATAACAATAAAAACCGATAACATGTATACTAATTCTCAGATTGCATTTATGATGACATTTCTGAAACCACCAACTAAAGTTACATACCTAAGCTAGGCCACATTCTTGTTGTACTTCTATTATCCATGCAATATGAAAGTTTTGCATCCTGAAAATCGCAATTCATTTTGTTATTTCATAATTATCCAACTATGGCAAAAATGCTCAAAAAAATCTGATACTTTGCAACGTTCTTATCTCATATCTTATCCGTACAAAAATAAGAATCAAATCTGAGATGGTGTGGTGAAATCTCTGATCGCTTTGACAAGGATCGACCCTTCTAACACTTTCAGTATCAGTGGCAAGTGGTAAAAATAGCTTTTTTGTCATTTCGATTATAACAAACATTAATTCCTTTTAAAGAGAGAGCACCAATAAAATTTGCCTAGACAGGGTGGTGACTCTGACCGGATCACAAAATTCCCGGTTGTTTCCAGGTTATTTCATTGTATTCCAGGTTCAAATAATTAAAATGATGGTTATTTTTCATGATACGCCTGTACCACAGCTTTTGATATCATGTAATGTTTGTTTTTACAAAGCTGTCAGTTTTAATTAAATATATGATATGAACTCACTTCAAAATAATGTACTTGAACTTCTTGTGGTTAAATAAACATGAAATTATGAAAGCAGCCTCTAAAAGACCAAAAAATGCACATTTTCCATAATAAGGTTTCCACTTCAGACAGGTTGCAGTTTTCAGTTTTCACTGTATAATGAAAACTGTGTTTGTTTAGGAAAAGAGGGGGGGTTGACCAATGTGTGAAATCATTCCTTAGGGGGTGTCAGGAAATTGTGACAACTTAAGTGTGACAAGGGAGGAGGGTGGATTACAAATGAAAAATATTTTCGGACATCATTTATGGACAGACCCATGCGAATTAGTGAGCCCTCTTCATATTCAAAATGCAAATTACACTTCATCATCAGTATTCACGGGGGTTACATTCCAAGGGTACCAGCGTAAATTTGCCCTCACCAGAATAGTACCATGTGTCCACCTAACACGAATCCGTGAACACACGACTACGGAGGATGAAGTGCATACAGTACAATAGAATTTATTTACTTGTAGTGTGAACCACAATCCCTTGTAGTACAATCTATCTCCTTAATAGAAATTAGACAAACTCAGCTTCCAAGACATATGTCTAATAAATAATCACAATGTGTCCTCCTGGAATAACAATGGGACCTGTCAGTCATGAAAGGGGCAAGATACAAACACAAAGCACTATACGATTTTTCCTATGCACATGCTATATAATTGTGGTCCAACTGGACACCAACACACTTGTCCTAAAATTCTGTTACACTCAATTGTACCTAGAATGTGTTTCTCTATCTAATTGTGTCATGTTTTAATTTGTTTATAATATAATACAATTTCAAATGAAAACATGGCACCATTAGATAGAGAATCACATTTTAGGTAAAGTAAAATATCAGAATTATAGA
>JAVBJR010000760.1:0-3806 GCA_031546965.1 Dysgonomonas sp. | reverse complement strand
ATACTGTACCAGGATGTAGCACTCCCCTCATTTTCAATGGGAAAGAGGGTGGCAGCTGTCGATTGGCTGACGGGAATGAGCAGTGCATCATGGGTCAAAATGCGCATGTGCAGCGATTCCTTGAGTGATTCGGTACATATCGCTTTTTGTATCGGTTTGTGTCGGTTTTAAACACGATACATTCTTCGATACTCGGAACTCGGAACTGCCGTCCACGTTGGAGTGAATTTTTGAGCTCCGTTGTGGACCGATCCCAGAAAAAATTGCTGAAACTTGGTGAGTTTTTGTTTACATATCAAACAAACGCTTGCCCAATGCGCATGTGCGTTGGCTGGATCGGTGTAGAAGAATATCGGTACAACAGAAAACCGATACAAATGAAAATATCGGTACTCATATCGGTACCAAGCATTGCCATAGATGCATTGCGATCGCCCCCTGGCTGAAGTTCTGTAAACTAGTGCCCTTTTCATAGAACCTGACTAGTGGTACATCCTGGTACAGTATATTGTATCCTTGCGTAGACACACCTATTGGTCGTCTCTGAAACGGTTGCGAGGGAGTAACGCATTCCACACATGCAACGTGTTGTCATATTTATTGCTAGTGACGAAGTTTGTCTGTTACATCTCCCTCCCCTTGAGGAATTTGAGTGATATAAAAGTAAAACGGGATTAAATCCCGGAAGCACCACAACGGGTTGGAAAGAGCTGGTCCCTGTGGGGTGCTTGGGTGGCTTTATGGTAGATGGTTGCGGACATTTTTGGTTTATATACTGTGTTTGACATATGCTATTGATGATTAGTCTGATGTCTTATATTAATAATTGTTTACAATGGAGCACCAAATCTCAAACTCTGAAAACATGTTTACTCCTAAACTTATCATAATACTTCGTTTGATTACTTGCAGCTTTGTCCAGATTTTGGCGGACATATTGGAATGCTTTCTCCAGGCGGCTGGGCAGGTTCTTACTGTAGTTTTATAGATCTTCATCATCCAGAAGTATCGACTCGTCTACCTTTGCCTCGTCCATCCTCCAGAAGAATTGCAGCATCCGTCGGAAGACGAGCTAGCAAGGAGCTAATCCTATACTGTCATGCTGGGCAGTATTGATGGCAAACTCCTGTTCTGGCGGTTTGCAATCCCAATGTTGATGTTGCTCGGTGAAAATCCGCAGACATGAGACTATACTAATTTCGGGCCGTAGGTAGGTAAAAAAAAGAGGCTGCAGGAGCGATTCATAAACGGAGCATGGGCGTGGCCGTCTTATTTCACCCACCCCACCTCGACAAATAAGACGCGGCCACGCCCATGCTCAGTTATGATTCGCTCCTGCAGCCTTTTTTTACCTACCTACGGCCCGAAATTATTATAGTATCTTGTTTACCCGTTCAGTAAGCTGTTGTGTACTTCGGCTTGGTGCCAAGCCGAGTCCACATCTCCTGATGAAGTTCGGAGGTGAATTGGGATCCTCGCACGAACACGTGCGACAGTGGTGGCGGCAGCTTCGTTGATGCAGTGGCACAGGGTTTCAGGGGTTTCCGGGGCTGCTGTCACCGAGGTCCAACAACTAGGACCGCGCTGCGAGGCTGGCCGCTAGCTCCTTTGGCAGAAGGGTCGGTGGTCGTCCTCTGGAGATGGTCCTCCGTCGGTGCCTCGATGGTCGCAGCCTTGGTGGGAATGCGAAGAATTGCGTTCTCTTTCCGGGTGGTCCACGACAGGGCACCCGCGTGCGGTGGACACCGCACTTAATCAGGACCCGTTGGTGGCGGTTCTACATGGCCACACACCAGTGGCACCGTAACCAAGCGGGTTGAGCCGGATTATGATTGACATAATAATGCCGGTATGGCACCAGCTCCACGTCAGGGACGTGGTCGACGATGGCACCACGGTGGTCTCGCTTCCGGTATTGCCGGAAGAGCTCGTCGCACTCGAACGGCAACTTGCGGTGAGTGCGACGGGGCATCCATTGTCAGTCGTCACACAAAGACCACTGGCGAAAAACTCTTTGTCATCAGAGTTCATGCCACGGGTCAAGGTAGCCTCCACCCCCTCACATGGGGCAGCTAGCCTTCGTGACGTCACTTCAGGCGGGTGCAAAACCGCCTCCATTCCATCGAATAATATCGGATGTCAATAAAGCCAATTCGCCAGCACAATTAATTAATTAATCGCGCTTAATTACGTACATTATAACAGCTTAACTGTTTTATGCGCACCGCCTCGCGAGACGCCACTGCACTACGAATCACGCTTGGTCATTGACGCCGGGAAGCGGTCACGTGACCTTGCCGCTTTCTCGCAGTTTACGCACTAAACACAGCCCGATTTCTCTAAATCCCTGGCCATGTGCTTTCTCTGCATTCGATTTAATCGCATTGCTCCATTTATTAACATCTGCTTCGCGTTTTAGGCGCACAATTTAATAAAGAACTACGGTCACGCGTTTTTCGTCAAATCACTCTTCTTGCGCAACCCGGCAACGCTAAACGTGCACTGGCGCCATCTATTGGCCAACTACCAAAGTTCGCGTGTTTTGAACATCGGTTCGCAAACCGGCTCAACAATTTAAATCTCAATCTAAATTGGAGATACTGCGTACAACTACGTGCCCAATAGTTCGTAACGCCCATGACATGCCCCGCCATATGTAGCAAATCTGTTTCTTCGCATTCCGCATATTTATTCGCAGAAAATTCGGATTGCCACCCCGCCACCCCTTAAACGATTAAGATCGCGAACTTATCAACCCCAACGGTGCATCCGACGCGCCACCAAATAAAGGGTCGATAAAGCCCCGCTTAAACCTGCCTTTGGTTGGTGTCAGTCTGTCCGTTCATTATAATTAATAAATTGAATGTATCAGGTGTTTTATAACCTATGACCAACTACAGATGTAGGTGGGAGCACCAGCAAGGTGGCCACACCGTACATGCACTGTATTCCCGGTCCGAACCAACATCAATGCAATTTAATAAAAAACACTAGACTGAGATGTGAGTTTACTGAAAAACCACCCAACGAACCCCATGCTCCCAGATCGGGGTATTTAACCATGCCAAGTCACCGCAGCATGCCAACGATGCATTGCAGCACAAATGGTGACGCCGTAGGAGTGTTTCCTTTTCTTGTCTAGTCACTGCCATACAATCACCGCCCCACTCGCAAGCTTACCCGCATGTCAAGAAAATCTGGAGCAACTCGGAGTATACAAATTTTAATTGTCTTATACAATATCAAATTCTTTAATGAAAGAAACACTTTCATAGGCACTGCCCATGCATACAGCATGGCCTTCATCAATCGACAGCAATAACATCATTCTTTAATGGCAATAACATCGTCAGACGATGGAAACAAGCAACCGGGCATGACAAACGCATCGCGACCCATACCTCAGGTCCGATACCGCATGCAACAAGAAATAACTATTTCTTTGGCCGCAAGCCATATTTATGGCTTTTCTTTGGACGTCCTCGGTCCAACTTCAGTGGCTCTGGAGGTTCCAGTCCAGCAATCACCGGCTCGTGGAATGTAGTTAGCTGCACCACATTCACAGGTCCCCGCCGTTATAACAAGAGCATCTTCAATCGCCTCGAATGCCTCCAACTCAACCGATCCCCACGTCCACTTCGCAGGTTACGCAACATTCACTCAATTTTCACTTCACAATTTGTAAGCTTAACCTTCAAAATTCTCGTACACAACTTCAGTTCAACATCAGACAGTTGGGTTTTGATCATCAGGTGTCTCCTCGTCAACTTCAGGAACCCAACTGTGTAGACAAATCGCGTTTGCAT
>JAVBJR010001097.1:0-9482 GCA_031546965.1 Dysgonomonas sp. | reverse complement strand
ACTTATTTCATTTAAAACTCAAATACGACCAAATCGGATAATGATCCGAAAAATCCACTTTATCGACGGTACATTTATATGCTTTCATATTTTTTGAGTGCATAATAAAATCAATTCTAAACCAAAAATGACTCTCATGATAAGTTATTCCGGGTCCAAAAGCTGTTTCGGCATAAGCATCCTCTAAATTTTCCTTGATCGTTTTATAAGAATACGATATAGGGCTGTCATTAAAATCGCCGCATACAATCACAGCATCGGTAGTTTGCTCCAAAACATAACGCGCAACCATTTCTGCTTGAGGTGTTCTTTTTCGGAATGCCACCCCCAATTTGTCATCAAGATTTTGGGTCACTTCATTCAGTTTATGAGGATCTCTTGCTCTTAGAAAATCTTTATAGAGCTTTTTATCTTTGTTAGTCAGCCGATTAGATTCTAAATGATTATTTATCACTGTAACTATTTTGCCATTTACATCTATCTTATACATGGCAACTCCGTTATCTGACGATTCAACAGGAATACTCTGTATATCTTTGATAGGGTATTTAGAAAAACACGCCAACCCATAGTCTAATGGTCCGTTACCGGGACGCAGAGGCATCACCGAATAATAGGGGTAAACTTTCAATACCTCTTGTAAACTGCGAGTACTGGCAGACTTATCGCCTGCTAAAGCAGCATATTCTTGCATACATATAATATCTGCATCTACCGATTTCAGGTATTTTATCATAGGCATATCATCTTTCCATTTTTTGTCTAACTTCCAGTTAAAGCCTCTTACATTATAGGAAAGTATCTTGATGCTTTCCTTGGGAGGCGGCGAAGACATTGTATGAACAGGAAAATAAGTAGTTATCGGACTATAGCATATTAGGAGTACAACGGCATTAAAACCTACTATTTTCCAATTGCGAAATATAATCCAAAAAATAAACAATAATACATTAACGGTAAGTATGAAAGGAAACGCCAACCCCATATAAGCCAATATCAACGAACTCGAGGGAGTTGTGTACCATGTAAGATAAGAACTCAACAGGAGCAACAGTGTAAATATATTGACTCCAAATACAATAGATCGGAAAGTACGTCTTAAATATTCAAATATCTGTTTACTTGTTACTGGCATCAAATAAGCGTTTTTTTTCGTTATCATTCAAGCTATTATAACCCGACTGTTTAATTTTATCCAAGATACGGTCTACCTCTGCCGATTCGTTGTGCTTACGTTCGTTGTAACTAAAATCGTCTTCAGACCTGTTATTTCTCTGCACAACCCTCATCTTGGGTTTAGGTTTAAATAGATTAACAATTTTATCGATCAAAAGATTAATCCAACGTGTAATATCTTTTCCTTTTCGGTACCGAACGGCATAAAAATAACCCAGCAATGCACCT
This sequence comes from Dysgonomonas sp., assembly GCA_031546965.1. GTDB lineage: Bacteria > Bacteroidota > Bacteroidia > Bacteroidales > Dysgonomonadaceae > Dysgonomonas_A. Next base: position 8,078 of record JAVBJR010001097.1, on the reverse strand, counting down.
CCAATATGAGCTACATGCCCGCCTTGGTTAGAGGATCCTCCCAAAGCAATAAAATCGAGTACAAATATAAATAGTGCAATGTAGATGATCTTTACACGTCCAAAAAGTAACATCATTACCTCTTGATCTTTATTGTAAAAGGCTGCCCCGAATATAATTGCCATGACCGATGCCGAAGCCCCAATCATAGAGGTTGGATTCATTTTTATAAAATAGGGTATTGTATTAAATGTCAATATATAGAATAAAGCACCTGCCAATCCACCTAATATATACAACGCCACCAAATTTTTGGGAGTAAAATAAGTGAGAAATATACGCCCAAACCAATACAGCATCAACATATTAAACAAAATATGAAGTACCTCGTAGTGAACAAACATATAGGTAAATAACACCCAAATATGCCTTAACGTATAACCAATAACAGAAGATACCTCCAAATAAGGCTGCAAGTCGAGAAAAGGCAATTCAAAAAGAACCACCAAAACTTTCAATAATGCAATAACAAGAAAGATCGCTACATTGATAATTATCAATTGTGACAATGAGTCTTGGTATTTTAAATTGTCTAATAATTTATTGAAAATATTCTTTTTCTTCATTGCGATAACTCCTCAAAATCTTAATAGAATTTCCCCTGTCTTTTATTATTTTTCCGCCAAAAGAGAACTAATAAAAATCCGGTCAACAATCCCCCTAAATGGGCAAAGTGAGCTACATTGTCTCCGGTTCTGTTCCACACACCCAAAAACAATTCGATAACCCCATAAATAACTACAAAATATTTAGCCTTAATCGGAATGGGCAGAAACATAAGCATCAATTCAACATTTGGGAATAACATTCCGAATGCTACAAGAATACCAAAAACTGCTCCCGATGCACCTATCATCGTTTGGTTTATCAAACCATTAAACTCACCCAATACCGGATCTGCGTAATTCTGCCCTGTACTGATTAGTCCGGCACCGTTTTTATATACTTCCGAAAGCATTTCGGGAGACAACTCACTGCCTAGCGAGTGGATCCTAAAATATACAATCAAGATATTAAATAATGCTGCTCCCATACCCGTAAGTATATAATAGAGAAGATATTTTTTTCCTCCCCAAATCATTTCTAAAGTTCTTCCAAACATAAAAACGGCAAACATATTGAATAGCAAATGCGTGATATCCGAAGTATCATGCAAAAACATATATGTTATAACCTGATGAGGATAGAAAAAATCGGACTTAAAATAATGAAGCCCCAAATAGTCGGTTATATCTATTCCATTTTTGCCAAGCACAATTTGTGTCAGCCAAAATAAAACATTTATAATTATTAGGTTAAGCGTAACGGGGGGAACCGTTGAGAATATACCTCCTTTATTTTGATCCATATTAAATTTTTGTCAAGTCTTAATTTAGACAAAAATACGTATATTTTTCGTTCTCACACCTCTAAGTAACTCTACTTTGGCATTTTTTTAGTTTAAAACGCTCTTTAAGTGGTGTTTTTTTAGTTTTTTTTTTGATAGTTACTAAACTATAATCTATATTTGGTGTTTAAATGAATAAGTAAGTCGTTAAAATACAGTTTAATTAATTAATTTATTTTTTTATTACAATATTATGAATAAAACTGAACTGATTAATGCTATTTCAGAGAAAGCTGGACTTAGCAAGGTTGACTCGAAAAAAGCATTAGATGCATTTATTGAAACAGTAGGTGCTGAGTTGAAAAAAGGTGAAAAAATTGCTCTTGTAGGTTTTGGTACTTATTCTGTATCGGAAAAAGCTGCAAGAAAGGGTATCAATCCAAGAACTAAAGCTACAATTGATATACCTGCGAAAAAAGTGGTTAAATTTAAAGCTGGAGCTGAATTATCAGACTTGTAGACCTATTAGTAAATTGTGGAATAAAAAATTTAGGGTGGAAAAAGATTATTTCTTTTTCCACTTTTTTTGTAAGGGCGTATTGCATACGCCCCTACAACTGCTCAATAAAAAATTCCTACACCTTATCTATTCAATCATTTTTTGTAGCTTTGCACCTTGCAAATAATTAAACAGAGGACGAAACTTTTCAAAAAAATGAAAGTAGAACAAACGATAGTTGCGAGTGTTATTTCTGCAATTAAAAATTTATATAATACGGAAGTAGACAATTCTTTGGTTCAACTCCAAAAAACAAGAAAAGAATTTAAGGGACACCTTACTCTTGTAGCATTTCCTTTTCTCAAAATATCGAAGAAAGGTCCTGAACAAACTTCACAGGAAATTGGAGAATGGCTTAAAGCAAACAGCCTTGAGGTTGCAGACTTCAATGTGGTGAAAGGATTTCTAAATCTCGAAATCAATTCGGCATGTTGGATTAATTTGCTTTCTGAAATAAATGCCGATCCGAATTATGGAATAAGAAAAGCCACAGATAATTCGCCATTGGTAATGATCGAATACTCGTCTCCCAACACCAACAAGCCTCTGCACTTGGGACACATCCGCAACAACCTGTTGGGTTTTGCTCTTGCCGAAGTGCTGAAAGCCAATGGTAACAACGTAAAGAAAACCAATATCGTAAATGATAGAGGTATACATATATGCAAATCGATGCTTGCTTGGAAAAAGTGGGGAAACGGAGCAACTCCCGAATCTACAGCTACAAAAGGCGACCATTTGGTAGGCGAATACTACGTATTATTCGATAAATACTACAAAGCCGAGCTTGACAAATTGCAAAATGAAGGTCTATCGAAAGAAGAAGCAGAAGCCAAATCGCAATTGATGGACGAAGCCCGTGAAATGCTAAGAATGTGGGAAGCCGGAGATACCGAAACCGTTGAATTGTGGAAAACAATGAACACTTGGGTATATGCCGGATTCGATGAAACCTACAAAGTACTGGGTGTAGACTTCGACAAAATATATTACGAATCTGAAACTTATCTGGATGGAAAAGAAAAGGTTCTCGAAGGTTTGGAGAAAAATATACTCTATAAAAAAGAAGACGGATCGGTTTGGATTGACCTTGCAGCAGAGGGATTAGATCAGAAGCTACTACTTCGTGGAGATGGTACATCTGTATATATGACTCAGGATATCGGGACTGCAAAACTGCGTTATGATGACTATCCTATCGACAAAATGGTGTATGTTGTAGGAAACGAGCAGAACTACCACTTTCAGGTACTGTCTATTGTATTGGATAAATTAGGATTTCAATTTGGTAAAGATTTGGTTCACTTCTCATACGGAATGGTTGAACTTCCAAAAGGTATGGGACGTATGAAATCACGCGAGGGAACTGTAGTAGATGCCGATGACCTTATTGAAGATATGGTAGCTACTGCACGTGAAACCTCTCAAGAATTGGGTAAGTTAGATAATTGTACCGAAGAAGAGGCTGCCAATATTGCACGGATAGTTGGTTTAGGAGCATTAAAGTATTTCATACTGAAAGTAGATCCTAAAAAGAATATGGTATTCAACCCTTCCGAATCTATCGATTTTAATGGAAATACAGGACCATTTATTCAATATACATATGCACGTATACAATCGGTATTGAGGAAAGCTTCGGAGCAAGGGCTTATTATTCCCGAAACATTAAATAGTACAACTACTCTTACCGAAAAAGAAACGGCACTTATTCAGCTTACAGCAGAATTTGCTAGTACTTTGAAACAAGCGGGAGACGAGTACAACCCGGCTCTTATTGCAAATTATATATATGAGTTAGTAAAAGAATACAATCAGTTTTACCACGATCACTCTATCTTGAAAGAAGAGGACAAAAATATAAAGGAACTAAGGTTGACTTTATCGGCGAATGTAGCCAAAATCGTAAAAACAGGGATGCAATTATTAGGTATTGAGGTTCCCGACAGAATGTAAAGTCTTTACAAAAAAAACTGAAAGAGGAGATATATTCATTTATATCTCCTCTTTTTTATATTGTATAGTTAAATAAAATTAAATATTAAAATATATAAAACACCATATTTACCTATAAGACAATATATTATACAAAATATATCACCGAGTACAATCCACAAACAGGTATTATGTATTGCAAAGTACTAAATTAATTACATATATTTGCATAACATAAATCATTGTATAAGATAACAGCTAAAAAATACAGATATGAAAAAAGTTGTAGAAGTAAATATTGGAGGAATCAACTTTACGATAGAAGACGATGCCTATTTCGAATTAAAGACATATTTAGGCAGATTCGAAGCATCATTACCAAAGGAAGATGCCAAAGAAATAATGGAAGATGTTGAAGCACGGGTTGCCGAAATATTTCAAAAAGAGGTGAGATACCCTAATCAAGTCATCGGATCTAATTCCGTAAAAACCGTTATCGAGTGCTTGGGTGAAGTGGGTACAAATGGGAGTTCAAAGAATCAAGACGAAAACAAAACAGAAAACAAAATGAGAACAGAAAAAAGATTATATCGCAATATGGACGAAAGGGTATTTGCCGGAGTTTGTAGCGGACTAGCAGCTTACTTTAATATAGATGTAACTATTATCAGAGCTGTTTTCATAGCCGTCTTCTTTCTAGGAGGCTCTGCTCTGCTTGCTTATATTGTCTTATGGGTCATAACGCCCAAAGCAATAACAGTTATCCAAAAAATGGAGATGTACGGAGAACCTATAACTGCCGAAAACCTGAAAAGCTATACTCGGTAGGTCAATCCCGCTCAATTTATCAAAAAAAATCACGCACTTAAAAGTAACAATATGGAACCTATTAATGTAGACAATATAAAAGCCCAAATGAGAAAAGGCATTCTCGAATATTGCATCCTTAGCATATTATCCGAAGGAGATGCCTATGCCTCTGCCATAATAAATGAGCTTAAAGAATCGGAAATGATTGTGGTTGAAGGTACGCTTTACCCACTGCTTACCAGACAAAAGAACCAAGAATTGCTTGCATACCGTTGGGAAGAATCGACACAGGGACCTCCTCGCAAATATTACTCTATTACCGACAGAGGCAGAGCAGTATTAGCTGAACTGGACAATGTGTGGGCAGATTTGGTAAATACCATTGCCCGCATCAGAAAAGAGAAAGTAGAGGACATACAACAATAAAAAATACCACAATGAAAGAGACTATAAAAGCCAGCATAGGAGGATATGCCTTCACATTGGATGCCGACGCATACGAAATACTGAAATCGTACCTCAACAATTTGAAGTTCTACTTCGAGAATAAAAAAGATGGTCAGGAGATTATCTCCGATATAGAAGCACGTATGTGCGAATTGCTGCAAATGAAAGCAAGCAAAGAAGAGAGGATAATAACCATTGATGATGCCAAAAGCATTGTGGGTATAATGGGAAATCCTGTTGATTTCGAAGAGGAAGCCGCAGACAGTACAAACCCCAACAATGACAGTAATGCTTCTGAAAAGCCTGAGAATACTGCAATCGGCAAAAAACTTTATAGAGATACCGAAAACAAGATTCTCGGAGGGGTATGTGCAGGTATTGCCAGATACTTTCATGTAGATGTTGTTTGGATTCGCATTGGGTATGCTGCAAGTATTGCTTTGTCAGAATTTACGAGAAGTAAATTAGGGGCTTATATTTTTCTCTCTTACTTTTTACTATGGATAGTTATGCCCAGGGCTAAAACATTCACTCAAAAATTAGCCATGTCGGGAGAAGACCCTAGTGTAGAGGCTATTGAAAACAGAACCGCCAAAATTACAAGAAGAAGAGATAGTCGCTTGGGTACAACCTTGGGATCTATTATCAGAGGAGTAAGCGGTACCCTTATACTTTTGATTGGTATAGCCATAATAATAAGTGGAGCTTTTGCAATGTTCTTCCCTTCGGTATTAGACTTACCATCGATTTCGGAAGTATTAAGAATCTTCGGAGTGTACTCTAATAATATAAGTATTGCTTTGGCAATCATTTGGTTTTTGCCTGCTGCTTGCCTAATATATCTGGCAATTACAATCTATACAAAAATAACGTCTAAAGACTTTGTTATATTCGGAATCGCTTTTCTTGTTTGGGTAAGCGCATGCTCTTATATCGGAATAGTTTCAGGAAGAGAAGCCAAGAATTACAAAGAGCATGTAGAATTTACCGAAACAATAAATATGACTACAGCATCGGACACACTGCTTATCCGACTACACAAAGATGTTCAATATGCATACCGATGGAATGACGGAGGAGATGATTTGTATATGTTGGAAGGGAATCCCAAATCTTGGTTTATACTCCCTACAGTTCGCGTAAATCAAGATACCATCTATAAAAACTACGAAATTAAAATAAAAAAAATCGCTTTTGCCAAGAACTATCAAGCAGCAAAAATTAAGGCAGAAGCACCCAATTCTAATTACAGTATACAGGATTCTTTAGTATTAATCAATCCACACTTGTACAATAGAAATAAGCCTTGGGATCGTGAGTTTGTTCAGATAGAGATAAATTGCCCTGCAAATAAAAGGGTAATAATTGACGAACCAATCAACCAAAGTCAGCACGCTTGGGATAGTAATTAAAAGTTTTCGAAAAAAAAAACGATTCTAAGTGTAACCAATCATTTCTTTTGTACGTCCTATATATAAACTTAGAAATAAAGAATACGAAGCATTAGCTTTTGACTTTAGCATAAAATAAAAATTTTACTACTAACTCAATTATTTGTCGGATACCAGTTGCGAAACCAGTATCCGACTTTTTATGTCAGTACACTATTGAAGTTGAAACTCGGCAGGAATAGCGTCTAGTATCGTAAATAATTCTTCGACAGTATTTGCCCTCAGCATGGCAATACGGGTTTTCTTAAAATCAGGGATGCCTTTAAACAAATCGCTTGCAGCTAGATGTCTGCGACTATGTATGATACCACCCCGTTCGCCCGAATGGTCTACATTTTTTTGAATATATTCTTTTAAAATGGTTAGATACCAAAGGAACGATTCTCTAGGCAAAAGTTCGCCTGTTTGAAGAAAATGCTTTACTTCCTTAAATATCCACGGATTACCGATAGCTCCACGCCCTATCATCACGGCATCTACACCTGTCTGATCAAATCGAAACTTGCATTCTTCGGGGGTGGTAACGTCACCATTGCCAATAATGGGGATGTGCATACGCTGATTATTTTTCACATCGGCAATCAAAGACCAGTCGGCAGTATCCCGATACATTTGGCTACGGGTTCTGCCGTGTATAGTCAGAGCCTGTATACCTGCATCTTGCAATTCTTCGGCAAGTTCTACAATTATTTTAGAGTCATGATCCCATCCTAGACGTGTTTTTAGAGTAACGGGCAGTTTGACCGCTTTCACTACTTCACGTGTAATTTCGACCATTAAATCGGGAGTTTTCATCATTCCCGATCCGGCACCTTTGCCTGCTACCTTTTTTACAGGACAGCCAAAATTAATATCAATAATATCGGGCTGAGCTTCTTCGCAGATTTTTGCCGCTTCTACCATTGCATCTACCTCCCTGCCATATATCTGTATTGCCACAGGACGTTCGGCATTGCAAATAGTCAATTTTTCTTTGGTTTTATTTACGTGACGTATAAGGGCATCACTCGATACAAACTCGGTATAAACCATATCTGCCCCAAATTGCTTACACAAGAGCCTGAAATCCATGTCGGTTACATCTTCCATGGGAGCAAGAAAAACCGGTTGATCCGAAAAATATATATTGCTAATTTTCATTGTTAAACATTGAATTAAAAGTTCCAAAGCTGGAAACTATATGCAAAGTTATATCTAATTCTTTAATTCTCCACAACTGTAAGCAAACCAAGTACCGTGTAGAGGCGTATTGCATACGCCCCTACAATCTTCGATAGCTTTCATGTGAAAATTCCAAGAGTCTATAACCGCTATTTAATAATGTATATAAGCTATCGATAAAAAAAATAAAAAAAAGATTTGGTTTTATCAAAAAAATGCTACTTTTGTCAAATCATTACATCAAAATAGAACAATGAGAAATTTTTCTTTTACATATTACTTCTTTTTTTACTTTTACTTTAAAAGGTAAGACAGGATTTTGTATGTAGTGAGAAAAACAACATAATAT
>JAVBJR010000350.1:0-4410 GCA_031546965.1 Dysgonomonas sp. | reverse complement strand
TATATACTGAAATTGCACCACCATATCAACCTGTGATATAGCCAATGATTTTTATTTTTTATTATTTCTATAGGGCTTGTTGCCTTTCAGTGAGTTGGCTATAGATTTTATGGTAATATTAATAAGAGTTGAATTTTTTTTTGTCACGGCCCGCCAATTTTGAAAGTATAAGCACCCGAATAGATACGTCGTTTTTGTCGTGTATTTATAATATAGAGTTCATTGCCAGTTGAAACGAAAACGTGTTTTCAGCTTGTAAATATAGGCGAGAGAAATTCTTACTTTGTACGGGAGAGATATCTAGCAATTATTTCCAATGGATCCGCCCGGCCCTTATTAATAATAATTATTATTATTGTCGATTTATTCGTTGCCATGACTTCTGTCTCATAAATGGAAAATGCCGCATGCACGTTGTGAGGTAAACAAAATAAAACCGACAGTTCTGTGACTTTGCTTATAATATGTTGCAGTATAATTTCTCAGTTCTTTTCAAGATGTGTAACAACTAAAACATTGCGAAAGGTCAGGGCCCCAGTGCACAATTTTTGGGGCTCCATCTCCACAGCAAGAGCAGATCGGCTATTTGTTTCCATTTTTGCTGGACATGTGTGAATTGTTTTACGGCTAGACACTTCTCTTATTACAGCTAGTTTTCCATTAGTCAATCATTTCCAGGGTTCAAACAGGTCTTTACTTTCTGAAGTTTCAATGCCAAGGCATTAAAAACTACTTTGAAAACATTTTGCTTTTTTAATTAAAAAGTATTTATACAATTTCAAATGTGTTGGAAGGATTAGTACAGATGCTAATAGTAGCCCTGTCTTAATATTCTATTATCCATAATATAAGCGAATTACTTTGAAAAAAAATATTTTATTGTATTTTTTTATTTTTTATTATTGTTATAGTAAAAAAGTCTTGAAAGTGATCATATCAAGATTTGGAAACAACCAAATTAACCTGAATATATCATAACGTATCTTGTGGAAAAGGCCAGACAAATTACAATTGCAATATATAGCTTTAAATTCTATCAGAAAGTTCACTTCTGTTATGAATGGCAGCCCGCTTCCCTGCATAGCAGTAGCAGACGAATTTGCAGCCTCTAACCTCATCGCTCTAACTAGCCTCGCATACAGGCAACGCATAATGCCCATATTTATAGGTCATTGCTTATGCGCTAGATGGCGCAGCTGCAGCAAACAAGTTGCTGATTGCTGTTTTGTTGATCCTGATCCCTGCTGATCAGTTTCTTGCCTTTATGCATTGCTTTATGCACGGCCTTCCCAAATCTCATCAACAGTCTGCGTGAAATTGGTGATTGTTGGGATATCTGTAAACCAAGTTCCGTGTTCTGCTTCCATTCGTTTAATTACAATTTCTGGGTTTACGTACGTACAGTAATTGATGCCGAAATTGAGCAGCCGGTCATCTCGGCTTGGATCTCGGACCCAAAAATAAAAGAAAATGGTGTGTATTAAATTGATATGATCGAATATTCCAAATCAAGCTTTCAATCACGGTTTAACCATTTTTATGGTGTATATTTTAACAGCTGAAGTCGTTAAAATCTCACAATTTGGAATGTGTGAAAGTGGTGGTGCGATGTCGACCAATCAGTGACAAGGAAATTGCAGATGGACATGAAGTGTAAATAGTGTCTTAATTAAAAAATACCACCCTTGCATAATATTCCAGGAAAATTAAAATCTTCTGTAAATATTAACTGAACCTATATATGCAGTGGGCTGTCATTGATATTATTTATTTACAGTGTTGTTGGGATACAACCTTCAAGAGGATTGGTGGAACTTAAAAACCTAAAAAATGTGACGGATGATGCTCCAAAGCAGTTTACCTTTGATGCCATCTACGACTCGAAGTACTTCATAATATCCTACATATGTCATATAAAATAATAGTATTACTGTTCTAATATGTTTAAATTACAGTTCCAAACAGCAAGAGTTGTACGATGAGACCTTCAGACCACTTGTAGATTCAGTCCTCAATGGTTTTAACGGTACAATTTTTGCTTATGGACAGACAGGGACAGGGAAAACTTACACGATGGAAGGTAAATATACGAGGACCATATGTGGGATTTTGGCAATGTAACTGAATATTTTTATTCCAGGGATAAGAAATGATTTGGAGCGTCAAGGAGTTATACCAAACTCCTTTGAACACATTTTCAGTCACATTGCGCGTTCGCAGAAGCAACAGTATTTAGTGAGAGCATCGTATTTAGAGATATATCAGGTAGGTGTATATAAAAGAAACTAATGTTTATAATTTCACTCGAAATTGTGACTGAAAATATTGAAATGATAGGAAGAGATCCGAGATTTGCTGTGCAAGGATCAAACTAAACGTCTTGATCTTAAAGAGAGGGCTGACACGGGTGTCTATGTCAAGGTGTGCCTGGGTGTTTTAAATACAATTAAACACTGGTTATACATAATTCTAATTTTGGTTAACTGCTTTCAGGATCTGACTTCATTCGTCTGTAAGAGTTCTAAAGAAATTGAGCATGTGATGTCTGTTGGAAATCAAAACCGGTCTACGGGGTAAGGACTGCTTTGTTGTTTTGCATCTAAATTTATAATTTCATTCTGTTTTAATATGCCCTTTTGCTCACACAGAGCTACCAATATGAACGAACACAGCTCCAGAAGTCATGCTATTTTCATGATCACCATAGAATGCAGTGAGGTATGTATGGTTAAAAATAATAGATAAAAAGTTGCGCGATATCGCAATCACCGAGTTGAAAAATTTGCGGTTTCACTCTATATTTATTATTTTCTTTTATTAAAGTGCATATAAAATAGTACACACAGGTAATCATCGGTCTGTGATTATACGTATTTGAACATGAAGACAAAAATAATGTAGTGAAGCAACTAAAAACTAACTTCTAACCTGAATTTTAAATACATTGCAATTCCTTTATAACATTTCAGCCTGATTGCTGCGTTTTGTTCCATACTTATTTCAGTATTAAAGCATGAAATGTAGCACGTTTTTGGATTTGTGTTCTGTTTGCTGCACGTGAGATGCTAAATTCCTCCACATTTACCATCCAAAGATTGGACCCGATGGCCAAAATCACATTCGTGCCGGGAAGCTTAATTTGGTAGATCTTGCTGGAAGTGAAAGACAAGCAAAATCCGGTGCAGCTGTAAGATAAACATTCCTGTACGTTTCCATTGCTGGTATATGTGATTGTAATTGACTTGAAATGAAAAATTAGGGTGAACGTCTTAAAGAAGCGACCAAAATAAACCTGTCTCTGTCTGCACTGGGAAATGTGATATCTGCGCTTGTTGATGGCAAAAGCTCGCATATTCCGTACAGAGATTCCAAGTTAACTCGCATACTTCAAGGTAAGATACATTTAAAAGGGAAGTTCATATAGTACATGTTATTTGGCGCGTCAAATGCACTTGTATTTTATGTATTTTGTTGATACTGACAATGAAGACTGAAGTATTATTCGAGTGATTGACCAATTTTAACGTTGTATATGTAGTAGAAAATTATATTAAAACTCTTGGTTCAGATTCTTTAGGCGGTAACGCAAAAACGGTGATGGTTGCCAATATCGGTCCTGCGAGTTACAACTACGATGAAACATTAACCACCCTCAGGTTGCAGCTCATAATTCCCATCTTGCTATTACATTAACTTCCGTATTAATTCATAAATGGGGATTTATTATTATATTCAAAGGTACGCTAATCGTGCTAAAAATATAAAGAATAAGCCGCGTATTAACGAAGATCCGAAAGATGCATTATTGAAAGAATTCCAACAAGAGATTGCCAAGTAATTATTAATCATTGTACTTAATTATCATATACAACAAGAATGATGTAGCAATACTGTGTGAATTCTAGATTAAAGGCACAGTTGACGGCCAGAGGTGGAAAAGAAAAGAAAAGTAAACGTTCTTCTGGTATATGAAAAATAATCGAATTAAATGTGAATTTTTATATGGAATAAAATCTTTTATATTATATTATACTGAACGTTTAAGGTGTAAGCAACGGTGAAGAAAACGAAGATGATGATCTTGAATCTACATTTGATGAGAGTGAAAGTGAAGAGGAATATCTGAAACAACAGGAAAGCATTCTCGAAGAGCAAAGAACAGCCATATTGAATAACCACAATCTCATTGCTGAGGTACACTTACTTACTGTTCTTTGAACTTCTTTCTAAGTATAGTACACATTTTAAAATGTGAAATAAGCTTAATCTTTTTTGAACATTTTATAGGAAAAGGATAAGCTTCTGGGGGAACTGGGAAGTAAACAAGGTCTTTTGAGAAAGGAACAAGAAGCGCGGGATAAACTTGCGCAAAAAATTAAGGTCACATAGTGCAATTACCTACTGATTACA
>JAVBJR010001247.1:0-4483 GCA_031546965.1 Dysgonomonas sp. | reverse complement strand
GCTACAACTTCAGGTGTCTGACTGAATCGGCAAACCGGGCAACTAGTTAAGCAATTAATCACTTGTTTTACTTGAACATTTTCACATCCATCTCTAGAAATAAATCTATAGTATTATTACCTGGAATCTCCCCATTTGTCTAAGCAACTCCCATGAAAGGAATGGTTACACAGAATTGTCAAGATACCATCTACAGATTCATCCTGAAATAATTAATATACAACATCATATTTCTCCCAATAATTCAGTGGTTATATTCATTAAACATAAATCCATACCCATCTGTGATTACCATTTTCCATGAGTTTTCCAGAGTATTTAGGCCAAATTTCCAGAGCATATTATATACAGTTTAAACTATAGTTTAATTACAATTAACCATTTTCCTAATTAATTTTAGTTTTTAAAAACACATTCAAATTGCATATTATATATTTACATAAATTTCCCTGAATTTTTAGCTATTATATTTTTAAGTTCTCTGAGTTTTCCAGGTTTCCAGGTTTCCCTGAGTGGTATGAACATATTTAATTAATTACTGTACACACCATTCGTTCCAGGCAAACCGTGCACGTCGGTAACTCTGTGTGACCTTCTAACGGTAGACAACCAGACTGGGAACATTTAAAACATTATTAAAAGTACAATTAAAACATGACATTGTCAGTTTACTAAATGGTCATATTTATAAATGAGTACTTACATCACATTCTTTAGTGGTTTCAACTTTAGACACGTAGACAAGGTTGCAAACTTCCGGCTCGATAGAGTTAAACCTTTCACCGTTGTAATTTTTATAAAATTCATCGGCTACAAACTGAAATTTATATCAATTAATCTTCAAGATATACATTGTAAAAATGTACATCATAACAAAACCACAACAACACGCTTTCACCTGATCTCTGAATTTTATCAACACCATGTACTGGTTGGGTGTCGAGTCGCGTATCACCCTTATGTTCGTGATGTCCTTGCTATGTAATGCGTACGGAGTAATCAATACGAGATACTGGATTTTAATATGAAAAATAAAAAAAACATAATGATAAGATGTACCTGCATGGTGCTGTGAATTGTAAGAGGTCATGCGTGGTCATGGCAGCCGGAACACCCAACAGACACAACATTTCACTGCAAGGGCCACCTTCTGTCACCTCACTATGTACATAATCAAATGAACATTTTAACCAATTGCAGCAACTCCTCATTAAGTGAAATATAATTAGTATTAAAATGTCTGACTTTCCTAATATTAAAGGTGAACTGACAGGGTTTTGTAAACACCCCATGATATTTGGACTGTAGAAAGAATGATTAAAATTAAAACTATGAGTTCATTTCTTTTATTTTTTAAAAATTTATTAAAAGTGTTTTAACAGATTGAAGTTAGTGGGTTTTTGGGCCTGTGCAGAGAGGCTAAAAGGGGAAAATCCTAGAATGGAGAGTTTGTTGTAGCAAATGAAGTGGGGAAGACACCTGTATATAGCCAATAGGCATTTAGCACGTTTTGGTGCAAGTGGCGTGCCATACGCACTGTCCCAGATGTGAATTTTGCTGTGTGAGGACTTGAGGACCTATTTTATAGGGTAAATTTGCGGATTTTTATTTTAAAAAAACGAATCGGTGGAAAAATTAGAAAAAAATTGGACATATGCAAATACATGTTGTTCATGCATAGGAAATTTTCCAGAGAAATCGGTTGCAAGAAATTTACCCTGTCAGTTCACCTTTAAACCCGAACATTTGACCAGTGCTGCATAAGAAATGGGAAAAATAAAATTTCTCCTTTGACAGTTATTTCCTGTCCTGTAATTTGACACCATTTCTTTGCACTTCCTGTTCATATATTGGTACTATTTTGTGACGTCATCGGCCAAATGACTTCATGTTGGCTGCCGAAATTTCCCCGGAATGGCGTTTATTAACCAAACACTGTACTATACTGTATAATTTTAATTCTGGCTGTCATTGTCTGTGTGTAAATATTGCATTCTACTAGTACAGTGCCCTACATTCATTTTCTATGCATATTTAAATATGTTGACCACCTGTAAAAGTTGACCGGATTTTTTTGTAACCGCGAGTTCTCAACATACGCAAGTTTCACTGTATATTACCACATCCAGCCAAGTAATTGTTATGTACATTATTCCCTGGATTTAATTAAATATTTTACTATATACCCTACTTTTCCAACTTTATTTTTGGTTCATATCTGTGATTACCATTTTCCCAGGTTTCCCTGAATGGTATGAACCTTAATGAAACTGAATAACTTTGTTACACTGACTTTCTTGGTCAACTTAAGTAGGTTCTTACAATATGAATATTATAAATTAATTACTTCTCTTTGAATAGATGCAGGATGCCGTGCGTAATCTCCACGAAAGGGTTCCCCGATATAAACTGTATTTCGCTGCGTGATTTCTTCTCTTTCGTCAGGTGAGCTGATTCACTCGCACCTTCATCTGAAATTTACCACAATATTTAAGAATCAAAATGAAAATCAAAAAACAACAAAGCTTGAGTTTTCACAAGATTTCGCAAAGATTTCAAGACAAAAATGTATACGTAACATCTCACCGGAATAATCCAGGGTTTCTATTTTAATTTCGTGAAGTTCCCTTCGACCTCTGTGTTTCCTGAGGACTTCTGATTTTGAATCCGGTGGGTACAAACAGCGGGCTGGAGGTTTCCTCTCCTCCGAAGGCTGTTTCGGTGTCCCGCGTCTCTCCGCTTGACCTCTCATGACAACTTTATTCTTCGATTCAGCTGCCGACATCCTAATTACCGAAACTCTTGGAGCTGAAACAACATATTCACTATTACACTAGAGGAAATTACAATGCACATGTATAGTCAGTCACATGTGACAACTAAACATCCAGGTGGCGCTGCAAAAACATTCAATAAATTAGATTACCTGTTCACGTACATTGTAAAGCATGCAATTTTTACAGAATTTAATGTAGACAGGGTGTTTATTATCTAAAACATCAAAAATACAGTGAAACCTGTCAATGGTGGAAACTGTATATAGTGAAGACCTGTCTATGGTGGAAACTGCATATTGTTGACACCTGTCTATGGTGGAAGATATGACTTCATAAATAGGTCGATCCACTGACAGCATGATTTACTTTTTTAAAAACCTATCTATACTGGAAAACTTTCTTTTATTGTGGAAAGTTTTTCCAGTCCCTTAATTGAGATTCCACCATAGACAGGTTTCACTATAGTATAAATTATTACATGAACTTTCCAGGATTTCCATGACTATTTTACACATAATTCAATTAATGCCCATATATTTCTCCTTAGTTTTCATATTATTATTTATAGCACATTATAATTTTAATAAATACATGTCTAATTTCATAATTATCACAAGAAATATAATGATATATATACAACAATAATTAACAAATTGAGTATATTGAAAATATATATTATATTGAAAATCTTGATGATTAAATTCCATGACCAATATTAAAAAAAAACAAACAAACAAACAAACAAACAAACAAACAAACAAAAAACAAACAAATAAACAAACAGACAAACAAATAAACACACAAAATAAACAAACAAACAAATAAAAAGCTTGTAAAAATGGATTTAATTTCCAGGAAATCCAGAAATTCAATGACATTAGAAACCCTACATATATTATTATTTAAAGAATATTTATGGTTGTTTGAAATGTATAATACGCTATAATATTCTATAAATCTTGCAATATTACAATTAAGGATAGAATTAGGACAATTATAATGACGGCATTAGCTGGCTTATTTTAATGCGTATATTATCTACAAAATTGTCCTATTAAATTATAATTAAATCTTAGATTAAATAAAGGAGTTGATTAAATCTTGGATTAAATCAACACACATTTCCGCAGAAGCTACTATTGTTTCCAGAAACATGACTGTCGTTTCATGGACACTGCAACAAAAAAAGCGCATAATAACCGATTTACGTATTTTATTAAGAAATAGGCTTATTAGGCCTAACCTTTATATTCCAGGTGAGACAACGAAGGACTATCATCGGCAACTTCAAGACGCAAAACGCACAGAGAGACAACCATATGTACAACTGGATCCTGAAAAAACACATTAATTATCTATCTTGTTAATTACGATAATATTAAATCCAAAGTAAACCCTCATACCCCGCAAAGACGATGCACAAAGTACGATTATAAACGGGGTGCGGTTGCGGAAACGGGAAACGGTAGCGGTAGCGGTAAAACGTAATAAAGCAAGGAAACAACGAATAATACAGGTATGGGGGATACTGATTCACAAAGGCGCTTCAACTACGGGAGTTGTACGTCCGATGACGTCACGAGATGCCGTTGGCTCGTTGATAACATGGAGGCGTTTTCGTATTTGAGGAAATCAACGCTATTGAATCGTGTTGAATGTGATCATGGCCTAATCTGTAATCGCAGCTACGTTTGTTGAGATAAAAA
>JAVBJR010000077.1:0-4400 GCA_031546965.1 Dysgonomonas sp. | reverse complement strand
GTTATCATATACAGCAATAACAAATATAAATAAAATATAATAAATTATGTATAAAGATCCATTATAAAAAGTGAATGATACTCGAATTCACATTCGGTCCCACAGTAACTATTCCAAATTATGGTTGGGGCTTAACGTGTTAATGCACAATTTTTGATAGCCCACAGCGAATCCCTATGAAGGTATTCTAGTTAATTAGAAGATGGGGGAAACCGGAGAGCCCGGAGAAAACCCATTGCAAGCTGGCAGGATAACTAGAAAACTCCTTTGCACAAGCTAGATCCAGGAGGAAGGCTTCTATTATCAAATTGTGGCATGTGGTCAGAATGAGAATGTTCAAGTGTGAGATACATTTAATCAAGAATTATTACAAATAAAAAGTGATATATTTGGGACGGGCTAATACTCGAACCGGGTTTTTATTCACGCATTTACAGTATGTACGTATATTACGTAGAATTTTTAAATTTGTTTCTATAAGGTGTCCATTTGAATTAGCCCCATAATTTCATATAAAAGTTAGAAAATAGCATGTTAAACTGTTCAACATCAGTTAGGATTTTGCGAAATGACATTTAGAACAATGCGGCTGGAAACGCTGAAATGATACGTTGAAATTTGGTAAAATAAACAGTGTACATATATTTTGGTAAAAGTCAGTGGAAATCTCACGAAACTGTGGGTTATAAATAAACTGAAAAACCGAGCAGAGCAGATCTCTTCTGGAAAACAGAGCGTGACTCGAGAAATAAACACGGTGTATAGTAAAAGCATAAAACTATAATTTGGAAAGTTCTTTGAGACACCGTATGTTTATGAATTGATGAAATGCAAAGCCAATTAGTGGCTAAATTCTATGCATTATAATGCAAATGTGGCACAGTGTTCATTTGCACTATAGTTAATGCGTAATGACTAGATTACTGCTTTTGCGGTACGCGTCTGGCAACACGCAAAGTGCGGCCATTTTGGTCGATATGAGCTACTGTTGTTTCCAAACTAATTAATTCTCTGCATATGTCAAAACTAAGACAAAACAAAACTGACCACTATTTTGAACAAAAAACAGACTAATTTATTTAAATAGACTTTGTAAAATTGGTGGAAATGAATTACCGTAAAGTGCTGTAATAGTTTCTCATCAAATAATTTTTCCTGGGGATATTAAAAGGGTAGGGGAACTTAAATGTGATTCATGGAAATAGTGGGCAACAATATAAGATAAATGCTGAAACCAAGGAGTTATAAGTGTGTCAGGAGTCGCAACCAGCATGTTGGGGGGAGGTTGGAACCTCCCTTTAGAACGTTTTCGTTCGGCTCGCGCGCAGCCAATCGCGTTGCGGTTGACGTCACCACACACCACCCTGTCGCCACCTCTTGCTACGATCTTATGGGGATTGGAACATGTGGTTTTCGTCGCGTTTTCGTCGTGTTTTCCTCACTATTTTTTTTTTGTATTTTCGACTTTTCTGGGCAAGTCTGGAGCCTGCACAGCAATGTAAGTACCTTTCTGCTTGTTTTTATTGCTAATAAATGCTATGCATGTGGCTAAATGTGTTGATTTTGTTGGTTTTTGTGGAACTGATTACGGTATTCGAAAATTCGAAAATGAATGAATTGGCGACGAAAACCACGTTCCAATCCCCATAAGATGGCAGCAAGGGGTGGCGAGAGGGTGGTGTGTGGTGACGTCAACCGCAACGCGATTGGCTGTGCGCGCCGCACGAAAACGTTCGAAAGGGAGGTTCCAACCTCCCCCAACATGCCGGTTGCGACTCCTGACCTTATAACTCCTTGGCATGACATTGGTAAAGACAGAGACAAGAGGATCGAAGAATTGCGGGAGCGTTGCAAGTACTTAGAAAAAGAGCTGGAGGAAGAGTGGAAAACCGGCAACTTGGACGAGCATTAGCTTCGAAAGTGTTAGAACTCGATGCCAGTAAATAATGAATTTTCTTTAAGAAAGTGCATGGTGACATGTAAGCAAACAAGTGTTTCTTCTTATACAGCTACGGATAGCTATTTTCCAAATGATGACGGACAATTAGTGAAAATTACCAGAGATGCTGAAGCACCGAATAATGTTAGATTTTTAAACATCTTATATAGCAGTACCATTTTATGGATTAATCAAATTGTTTTCTTTTATTTTGTTGTAGGTGGTCAATAAGACTGAGAATCTTCCCATTCCAGTAAGTTGCATGGCATGCCATGAAGGAGGCCAACAAAAACTCCCATTAACACCGGCAAAACGCAAAGCAGTTACGAGTAAGTGCAATAAATGTGAACGTTTTTAAATTTTACATATTTTTTGCCAGCCATATTCTTTGACTTATTTTAACTGCTGTAATTGTTAAAAGTTAAAATGATACGGTTTGTAATATATTTGTTAATAATTTCAGAAATAAATATCGTTAATATTGTCTATCTGCTCCAATGAGCAACTTGGGTATTTTCCAGCCACAACAGAAAAGGTTATACTTTGTTAAATAATAAGGGTTCGATGTTTTTTATATTTATAGATGCACTCACCCATTACCAAAAAAGATAGGGTTCACTGACAAAGAATCAGCAGATGGTGCCAAAAATATTAACAAGTAACCTCAAAGAAAAAATCCAAGATATTTTAAAATTGGAAAAGAAGAAGCAGAATAAGAATTAATGCAGATATGTCAATATTTAAGTTATTTAAAAAACATATGTTTAGTCAATTCTACGAGGTAATATCATTAAGTAAAACCTTTTATTTTTTAAATAAGTTCAATAGGTATGCGAAATAAAAAAAGTGCGCATTTCAACAAAATGTTGTGTTTGGAGACGTTTCTCATTACGGCAATCATTTTGAAAAACCAGATTCATAATAATCTGTTTTCTACAAAGGAAGTGCAGTTGATATTTGGTTGAGTTTTCTGTGCGCAATTAGTTTACAGGCAAATTCTAAAAACTGTAGATACCAGCCCTACCACACTTTTACAGGTCTAAATTATAATTAACTAACACTCATCAGTATATATAATTTCATTTTACAAACTTTTCCGGCAAAAAAGTAAATTGTCTAAAAACTCTTTTAAATAACAAAATTTCCCTATGCAGAAAATTGAATTTTATAAATAGGGTTTTTTAAAAGTTACCAAAATGAGAGCCGTCTCCTGAAACAAAAAGTTTTTGTTGAATGTGCATTTCCTATTTTTTAGTAATTCTATTAAACATTTCATAAAAAAGGTGTTATTATAAGTATACTTATATTGATTTGCCTTTGTAAGAGAACCTGTGATTTCAATAATTTGTTCATATACATATGTGCCTTTCATAATTTGTTTGAAATAAATGTCAAGTCATTTTTAGTCACATGTTGTTTTTAATTATAATGGGACCACTAATCACATGTAATGGAACAAAAAGCCTACTACAAAATGAGACCAACAGACCACTACCTCCGCAAGCCCACTACTTAATGGCACCAACAGCCCACTACCAAATAGGCTAGGAGGGGAAAAATTCTAGTATGGAGAGTTTGTTCCAGCATATGAAGTGGGGAGGCCACCTGTATATAGCCAATGGACATGTAGCACATACGTTTTGGTGCAAGTGGCATGCCATATGCACTGTCCCGGATGTAAATTTTGACAGTGCGAGGACTTTTGAGGACCTATTTTATGGCAAATTTGCGAATTTTTATTTCAAGAAACGAATCAGTGTAAAAAAATTGGACTTATGCAAATACATGTTGTTCATGAATAGGGAATTTTTTGCAGTGAAATCGGTTGCAAGAAATTACCCCATCAGTTCACCTTTAAGGTTAATTTTGGAGCATGTTCTTCAAAAGTTGCCCAGTGGCTACAACTCGTACAGCACTTGTTGAGCAACGCCTTTATTTGCGTTGAGTATCTACTCATTTGTGGCATGTGCTCCACATTTCGTAAGGATAAGCACTTACTTATTTTTTATTCAACAGGCTTATTGTGACTGTAATGTTGTATGTGGATTAGTGCAAGTGATGAAAGTCGATGCTTGGCCATGGCATACTAGTGTGACATTCATTATTAAGTACGAAAATTAAATAATGCCTGCACCTGGTTTTGCAGGATGATTGGAAAGGAAAATACTGCTCTTTTCTGGGTATGCAGTGGAATCTCTATAACGGCTCCCCTTATAAGGGTATTCCCTTATAAAGTACCATTTTTATCACCCAGTGATATTCCCCGTGTAATTAAAAACCATGAAAAGACACCCCTTGTATGGGCAGTTCCCTTATAAAAAACAGTTTTTATCTGCCCGAGGCTAAAAAAATTAATTTTTATAAGGGCAGCAACGCCCTCTTGGCTTAATTAGCTGAAACATGTGCTCAAAAACTTTTAAAGATGAGATTATTCATAGTGGTCCTTTAAAAAATCAAACTT
>JAVBJR010000491.1:0-3845 GCA_031546965.1 Dysgonomonas sp. | reverse complement strand
AGACCATTTGATGGTGCCCATGGTGCCATGATGGGAGTATGATGGTTGTGTAGGGCACAATTGGGCCATCACAGTCCATCTGATGGTGCCATCACAGAATTGTGAAGGTATGCTTAAACCATCACAATTTTGTGATGGGATATGATGGATATTTCCAGTAGGGATATCATTTTGGTTTAGTAGCCAATTGCAGAATTGAACACGAGACTGAAAATCCCTTTCTTCTAGGGCCTGATGGCAATGTATATGGTACGGGTGGAACTTGTACCTCCTCAAAATACGATGAATAGATAACTGAGAGGTTTGAAGTTCATGTGCAACAGCTGCGGATTTGCAGCAACAGCAGCAAGTGCCAAAATGGACTAGGCCTCTTTTGTAGCACTTCTCAGTTTTCCAGGATATTTCCTTGGTGCGACACTTCCAGTTGTTAGAAAGCGATGAACAATTTGGCTAAATGTGCGTCTAGCTGGATGCCTCACATTGGGGTACCGTGGTTCATACAATTGTGTAGCAGCATTGATGTTTTGGTAGCTTTCACCAAAAGTATAGTATCATATTCACAATCCATGGTTGTGTAAGCAGCCATTACTGCAGTTGGGACTGGCAAATGTGGCATGACTTCGTGTTTAAGTACATTTATTGTTAGTGTCATTTGTATAGGTACTGGTGGTCAACACATCAGGTACTTTGGGTATGACTTTTGTGATACAACATTATTCAGTCACAATTCCAGTTTATGTAATTCTGTTATATTGCTTTCCTGAATTCACATGCAAGTACTTGGGTATGAACTGCAATACCTATTGGGCAGTGGTACTTCACTGCATAGCATGCTTCGGTTGTGCATGTGTTTGTTTCCTTTACATTTTTTTGTTTTTGCGTTCATAACAGGTTTATTAAACATTGCAGTTCCACTAATTTTTGCATCTCATCAACTTTGTGATTGCATTTGTAGCTCTATCTTCAATGTTTAAAAAGTTACATTTTCAATGACGGTACCATTGAATTCTTCATCCTTGCTTTCCTATCCTGTCCCAAAACTATTTTCATTGACATGCATATTTTGAGAACTACGGGGGCGGTTATATATAGCATTATGAAATTGGGTCCATCAATTTGAATAACCCTGTATAAGGAATGCATAGCTTGAAATTTCCAGCAAATTGCTGATATAAAATAAGATTTAAGTAAAAAAAATGTTTGTAGTATTTACCCTGAAGTTTATTCATGGTACTAATTACAACATTGCAATCGTGTATTAGTCGCCCTCATGCATAGGCCGTGGCCAATCTAATAGGTAATATACGTGGACTATCCGGAAAGTAATAGCCTTTTATTTGTATTTTTTAATTTTCAAACAAAGCTGGTGTAAAGTTAAATGTTAATTAATAACCAAAACGTTAAAACTATTATTTGAATATATTACCGTAATTTTGTAAGTGATTTTTGGCCCAAGGAAAAAGAACTTCAGTGCTTTTTTAAGGTCCTTTCATTTTGTCGATTGCCATGAAGTTCATGGCACCTGATGAGGCCCATAAGGCCGAAACAAGCTTGTCGTGTCATTAGTTTATCTTGTAATGGCCGATTCCACAGTTAAGTGGCGGGATATTACAGTCAGGAATAACGACTTACAAGTTGAAGATTCTAAAAATTGATTAGTAAAAACTTACCTTGTACACCCCCCCTCATTAGTACGTATAACTAAGCTTATCTGGCTATGGGTGGTACCAATGAGTTATTAGCTCAGTGGGCTGGAGCGCTTACCTCCAGTATTGGAGGTAGCGAGTTCAATTCAATAATAATTCTGAAATATTAACTCATTGTGTCTAAAAGTTCATGACACCTGATGAGGCCATAAGGCCGAAACAAGCTTGTCGTGTCATTTAAGTTTCTCTTCTAATGGCCGATTCCACAGTTAAGTGGCGAGATATTACAGTTAGGAGAAACGAAATTGCAAGTTGAAGATTCTAAAATTGATTAGACACATGTAAGATAAGAACTTTTGCAAAGTATCATATTTTTTGAGCTTTTATTGATAGAGTTTCAGAATTATAAAGAAATTACGAATTTGCGGATCCAAGCCGCAAAATTTTGTTATTTTATTTATAGTTCGTACATGGTTCATGGAAATAAAACAATAATGTGGCCCTAGATGTAACATTAGTCGGTGATTTCAAAAATATCAACATAAATTTGATCAGACGTTTAGTGTCTGCGTTATTGATTTTTATTCACTTTTTGGAAAATCGTTAATATCGTAAAAGGCCCTTCTGTAATTTAAGTGAAAAAATTACCATAAAACGAGTAAATTATAGGTAAACCTCATACAACAATTTTTAGGTTGGGTACGATTACACAGAATTAAAAAAAAATAAAATCATTTGCAATTTTTAAAAACAAATCTAATTATTTTAAGCTGCTTTTAAAAACTTCAAAACGGTTAATAATTATTTGGACTGTTTCAGCATGTATCTTGTATTGTCGTCAACTACTTCCATGTATTAATGGGACAGGCATTGCGCATAACACATGAATAAACGGAACATGGCATTGGTCCCACATTTGAGGCCAAATTAATATTTGTGTAGTTTTGTTGAAATCCATGAAGTTAGGGCCAAATGGTAACAATGAAAGGAGCAAAAGTCTTCCCAAGGGAGCAATAACAAGTTAAAAAAAAACATGTGTGATAGTGTTTCACACATCAACTAGTTTTGTATTATAACTGTTATTTACTATGTTGACAATATAATCTATATACTGTACATTTAAGAATAGCTATAGACAATTTTAACTGTTTAAAAGACAATTTCATAATTTATTAAATAATGTTCCTTTCGTTTCACATCAATATAGACACTATTTTTTTAAACTCTGGCTATTCGTACCCAACACCATGTGGTGACACACCTGTTTCGCTGCATGACACGAGCAGTGAGGCATACCAACAAAATGTGTGACACATCATTCCAAACTTCAGTTGTTGATTCCTAAGTCGGTTATGAACCGATTTTGAAGATTATTTTTTTATTATCAACAGTGTGACCTGCTTCACATATCCCCAATTGAACCTACCTATCCAATTTCGAAATTAAAGATTTCATAAATTGGAACGGCATGTTCCAAATTACTTTGTTTGACACCAACTACACCATTGCATTGCCCACAGTCTGTACATTATGATCCATTTATCAACCTACACAATTTGCGCATGGAATAGAAATTGCAAGGGGTTCAAAGGACTTTTGAATCACCCTGTAGAAGTCTATGCTATAAGTACTGCTAATAAATAGTTTAATGTGCATTGTTGGCAATGGGGCGATGCTTTAAAAAGACGGTGCAAATTCGATCAATAAACTGTTTTTTATGTAGATCAATTGAACGTTTGAATGTAAACATTGCAGTGAAATATTTTATATAATATCATTTAATTTCACAATTCACCCAACTTACCTGCTTTTTGACTTTCACTGATTCATATCCACCTTACACCTTGGAATATCAGTGATCATTTTTAAATTGAAATGAACCTGCTGCATGTACTTGCCATAGTCGATCGTCTTGGTTTTTTATATTACCACTTTAAAATGGTGGAATCAAGTAGGTTAGAGTAGAATGGAGGGAGCGAAAGCTATCCCGCCTATTCTACCAAAATGAAGTCTAATTTGCAGCAGGTGCAGGCGCGGAGGAGGCTAGTTACGCCCTTGCTCCACCTCAACTCCGCCATTGCGCCATTAATGTAGGCTGTAGTGTAGTCAGCATCGTGCGTGTTTCTTTTGATGATGTTTTTCCTAGGTTTTTCGCGTTTTTCACCTGATCATTTGGGTAAGTAATGATTGTAGTCGTAT